>JAKBQK010000180.1 GCA_021835265.1 Thermoplasmata archaeon | reverse complement strand
ACATATTCTGGATTTATGTTAATGTACATTTTTCCTTCATTAGACCTGAAATAGGATGTTCTTCCCATCAGAACTACAAGATCATTCTCGTTCACAGCATCCACCTGTACCTTTGTGTTCTGGTTGAAATCCTTGGAGAAAAATGTAACATAAAAAGCACCCGTGTTATCCGCCACTGTGAATTTCGTCATATCATTATCCTGGGTCTTCTGCGTTATTTTTCCGCAAATTAGTATTCTCCTTCCATAGGAACCGCCGGGGGTGATAAAATATTCTCTTCTGGCATCGTCTTCACCTTCCACAAAGGTCATGGTTGTATCTCTTAATTCCTTTGCAAATATCCATCTTGCTGGTTCTCTCCTTCTCTCCATCAATTTTGCACCCCTTTTATTTCATTCTTCAGGTAAGAAATATCATTATTGGTAACGTAACTCACTTCTGAAGATCGCATGGAAAGTCCCATATTATTTATGCGAAGGTTTCCCTTTATTTTTAGTGCATTATGAACCAGGGCAATTTCAACCTTTTCCTTCACTTCTTTCTTCAATGGTGGTCTCTGAGGATTATCCAGGTATTCCCTTGGTATTTTTATTATGTTCTTCAGGGCTTCATATCCTGCATTAACCTGTAGATAATCTGTGCCGTCATCTACTGTGAAATAGGCGAATATATCATAGATCAATTTTGCATCGGGGTGGTCTGCACATCTAACATCATCTACTCTTTGATTACATTCACTACATCTAACAACCAGGCCACTCTTTTCTCCCATGTTTATTACAAATCCAGATATTGTAATTCCTCCCACAGCCCCTTTTAGTGTTGAAATATCCTGAATATTATCATTTTCTTTGAGTTCAACGTTCAAATATTCTACCTTGGCCTTATCAGACATGTTCAATCTATAATAGCCGTTGAATTCATCAAGTCTTACACCCTCGATTCTGGCATATTTTCCCTGTTCTAACTTTCTTCCAAATGATGATATGGGAACAGTCCCGGTCTGATCTTTTAGGATGTACTGGAAAACCTCCTTTTTTTCTCCCTCCTTTTCATACTCTCTCTTATTTTCAGAAGTTAGCAATCCCTCAACAGTTATGAATTTGTCCTTCAGATCCAGATCCTTAATTTCATAATATTTGTAAGTTCTCTTTACTTCCAGTATTTCCGTAAGTAATTTGAATTCAGTTCTGGCATCAAAATAAAGTCTTAGTTTATCCTTGTAGCTTTTTGTGTAACACTTTGATATCAGATAAACATCGTTATCCCTCACTGTGCCTGGAATAGACCAGGCTGTAAAGGGAATAACTCCAGTCTCATCTCCAACCAGACCGTAGTGATATGTCAGAGGACCCTTATCGTTCTGTATCTCTCTCTTGGACATTGAAAGGATCTTAGCCTTTATCTCTATGTCCACTACCTCTCCTTTTATTTCAGCTATTTTCAATTTTTTTGAGGATTCCATTCCATAATATAATTCTACAGCAGTTATAGTTTTATCGATCATATGCATATTCTGGTTACATCGCTTACGGTAACTGATAAAGCAGAATTTAGTCCGAATAATACTCTAAAATAAATACAGTTTTTATTGTAAATATTTAAAAATAAATTAAATACCATTGTCATATTACTTACAGGAAGTGATTTACAGTGATAGGAATAATCGGGGGCAGTGGCCTCTACAATCTTATAACAATTGAAGAAAGCAAAATGATTGACACTCCATTTGGAATACCATCAGCAGAAATAGAAATTGGTGATTTCAATGGAAAGAAAGTTGCTTTCCTTCCAAGACATGGAAAGAAACACAATATACCACCACATATGGTAAATTATAGGGCAAACATATGGGCCCTTCACAGTATAGGTTGTGATGAAATACTGGGGATTAATGCAGTAGGTTCACTGAAAGAGGAATTAAAGCCAGGTGATGTGGTAATTCCGGATCAGTACATAGATTTTACAAAAAATAGAAAATTAACATTCTATGATGGCCCTGAAGTTATTCACATATCATCGGCAGATCCATTTTGCCCAAGGATCAACAAAGAACTGAGTTCAGTGTCCAAAAAGCATGGAGACACACATGATCAGGGAACTTACGTCGTAATAGAAGGCCCAAGGTTCTCTACCAGAGCGGAATCAAAGATGTTTAGGCAATTTGGAGATATAATTGGAATGACTTTAGTGCCAGAGATTAACCTTGCGGATGAGCTCGGCATGTGTTATTCTTTAATTGCAAACGTTACTGACTATGATGTGTGGTCTGACAAACCCGTAGAGGCATCAGAAGTCATCAAGATCCTTAAGGAAAATGAGGAAAAAACACAGAAAATTATTGCAGATTTTCTGAAAATACATTCGGAACAAAGAACATGCGAATGTAAAAATAGACTAGAAAATGCGAGGTTATAAATTTGTTAAAAATAAAGTTTTTAGGAGGAGCAGAAGAAGTAGGCAGGTTGGGAATAATAATCAATATGGATGATAAGGTATTTCAGGTAGATTACGGAGTAATCCCAGAAAAACCTCCATTGTTTCCACTGCCACCAGAAAAGATAGACGGACTTTTTGTGACACATTCACATCTGGATCATATAGGTGCATTGCCTATGTACTACCAAAATGATGGTGTGGACATTTTTGCTACAGAAATGACATCTAACACAGCCAGGCCAATGCTTAACGATTCAATCAAAATAACTGCCATAGAGGGCTACGTAGAACGATTCAATCGGGAAGATGTAGAAAAGATGTATACATTTATGAATCAGACAAAATACAACGAAAAGATCGTTCTAGATGAAGTGAATGTTACACCATACTCAGCGGGCCATATACCAGGATCAACAATGTGGAAATTTGAAAATTCTGATGAAGTAATGGTTACTGGGGATCTTTACACAGGAGATTCAAAACTGTTAACTGGGGCTAAACCAAGAAAGGTGAAGAATCTAGTAATTGAGAGTACGTATGCAGGCAAGAACCACGAAGATAGAGAAGAAGTTAGAAAAAGACTAAGAGAAAGAGTATCTGAAATCGTGGAACATGGAGGAAAAGTTATACTGCCTTCATTTGCAATGGGAAGAATGCAGGAGCTAATTATGTCTCTTTCTGACCTGCCATACAAGATAGCCACCGATGGAATGGGCAATCTTATAACAAGTATTTATCTTAATACGCCTGGTTACCTGAGATCAGACAGGGAATTCAGAAAATCCCTGTCAAGTGTAAAGGCAATAAGAGGAAAAAGAATGAGAGAGAACATAGATTCAGCAGATGTAATCATTTCTACATCAGGAATGCTTGATGGTGGACCGGCGCTATCCTATATAGAAAAGTATGTACATGACGTCAAAAGTGCCATATTTATGACAGGATATCAGGTAGAAGGAACAAACGGTAGGAACCTGATGGAAAAGGGAACACTGAATCTATCTGGGGTTGAAGTAAAGCCTGATATGGCGGTTGAATTCTTTGATATGTCTGCACATGCAGGTCATGATGAGTTAATATCTTTCATAAAGGGATGCCAGCCAGAGAATGTAATTCTTTGTCATGGAGATCAGAGAGAGGCTATCGTGGATGATCTTGGAAATTACAATGTAGTACTGCCATACAATGGGAAGGAATTTACCTTAAACTAAAATTTTTAATTTTTATCATCCTATAAGGGCTGCTGCGGCGGTGAGAATAAACTGTATGGCAAAAGCCGCAACAAACAGTCCAAAAATCCTTGTTATGGCCTTCATAGATTTATCACCCAATGCTTTTGATATGGGAGTAGCAAAGGAAAATAGAATCAGAACAACAACAAATATAATGATCACTGAAATAATAGTATAACCCATGGAAATGTAACTCTTCCTGGCGAGTATTATGACAAGGGAAATTGCACCAGGACCTGCCAGTAGGGGAGTCGCGAATGGAACAATTCCAAGATCTGGGTTCTTGAAGGTCTTACCCGTTGATTTTGGTCGATCACCTTCTCTTACCATTTCAATTCCCATTATCAGTAATATAATTCCGCCTGCAATCTCTATGGCGTTAATTGAAATCCCCATCAAAGATAGAACATAATAACCGGCTACGGTAAAAAATACAAGTATAAGGCTCCCGTATATGAAAGCATCCTTGGCAGCAGTCCTTTTTTCGATCTCAGAATAATCTGATGTCATGGTCAGGAAAAGAGCCATAGTCCCAAAGGGATCTACAACTATGAAAAGAGGAAAAAAGACATCTACAAAGGTTGCTCCCAGAGACATGTACACAGATTGTATTTAAATATAATACTTTTTCATAAATATTCATTCTTATCAATTTATAACTTTTACTCCATCTCAAATCAAGTGGAATATCTTATAACGAGGATTAGCTTTCCCTAAAATAATGAAAGTCGCAATACTTGGAATTGACGGATACATAGGATGGCCGCTGGCTCTTAGACTTTTAAGTAGGGGACATGAAGTTGTGGGTGTTGATTCACTCTACACAAGAAAGAGAGTGGCAGAGGTAAATTCCGATTCAGTGACACCAATACTATCAATGGAAGAAAGGATCAAGGCATTAGAAGAAAACGGACTTGGAAGAATCAAGTTTTATAAGGGAGATGTAAACGATCCAGATTTTCTCTACAGAGTTGTCAAAGAGACAAAACCTGATACGTTCGTACATCTTGCAGAGCAGAGATCTGCACCATATTCCATGATAGGTCTGTCGCAGGCAAGAGAAACATTGATGCAGAACATGGGAGGAACGCTTAATCTTGTTTATGCAATGAAGGATATTGTACCGAAGGCTCATCTGCTAAAGCTTGGTACAATGGGAGAATATGGAACACCAAATATTGATATTCCGGAAGGATTCTTCAATGTCAAATACAATGGGAGGGAAGATTATTTGCCGTTTCCAAAATTTGCTGGCTCATGGTATCACTGGAGCAAGGTACATGATACAAACAATCTCATGTTCGCTAACAGGGTATGGAAACTTAAGATTACAGACGTGATGCAGGGTGTAGTATACGGAACACAGACATCAGAGATTAATAAGTACAATCTACACACAAGATTTGATATTGATGAAGTTTGGGGAACTGCACTGAACAGGTTCTGCACCCAGGCTGTACTGGGTTATGCTCTCACAGCCTACGGAAAAGGAAATCAGAGAAGAGGATTTCTTTCACTTGAGGATAGCATTAAATGTCTGACCCTTGGAATTGAGAAAGAACCAGAGGAAGGTGAGTACAGGGTGTATAATCAGTTTGATGAGCATTATTCTATAAACGAATTGACAGAACTTGTCGCAAAAAGAGCAAAGGCTCTATTCAACAGGGATGTTGAAATAAAACATTATCCGAATCCCAGGGTGGAAAAGGAAGATCACTACTATAATCCGGAGCACAAAAAACTGAAGGAGCTAGGGTATAAACCTAGTAGGAATCTTCCGGAGGATATTGAATCCATACTGAAGGATGTTTATAAATTCAGGGAAAAGGCGGAAAATCTAAGGAGTGTAATTGAACCAAAGACAGTATGGGAGAAGAGCAAGGGAAACTAATTATCACTTTACTTTAACAACTCTAATCAACGGGTTTTCACACAGTTACAAAACATAACTGGCGAAATGTGCCCTAAACCTCTACGCTATTCATTAAATGCAATCTTTATTAATGATTTCAATATTACTTTTTTAATGACTTCTAGTGGAAATAGTAATGGAATCATGAAATTCGTAGTTATCGCGATTTCACTACTTACAGTTATGGTATTCGCATTTACCTTTTCTGGCACACCTTCAATAAGCAACGGAAAGGCTATCACAGTTACACCGAGTGTGGTACAAAATAGTACTGTGTATAAGTATCAGTGGATGAATGATACATCTTCTGCAGCACCTCAGCCGGTAAGCAACTCTACAATGGCATGTTTTACTCCTAACAGTGAGGTAGTAATGTTTGGTGGAATGACCGTGGTCAATGAGACTATTGTAAATGGCAAATCAACATCTCATATGCTGGTTAAGAAAACAGTTAACACAACATGGATATATAACTCGCAGCAGTGGACTAAACTGACTACTTCCAGCAGTATCCCTGGCCTTGAAGGTTCAACAATGAATTTCTATCCAAGGGGAGAAGACATCGTGCTGTTTGGCGGAGAAAACATTACTTCTGGTGGGAAAATGGTTCTAACAAACCAAACATGGATATTCACAGGTTTTGCCTGGACACCCCTTAAGGGTCTTGTTGTTGCTCCCTCAGCTAGAGCGTTTGCTTCAACAGCATATTCCAGTAGCATAAGTTCAATCGTCCTATTTGGAGGAAACACAAGTTCAGGGTTGTCAAACAGTACGTGGACTTTCAAGGACAACTCGTGGAAGAGAGTTACCACAACAGGACAGATACCCGCGATGGAAGGAGCAGCAATGGAATCTCTCCCAAATGGTAACATACTTCTTTATGGTGGGTTCAATGGAACTTATTCCGATTCAACATGGTTGCTTAATGTTACAACAATGCACTGGAAAAACCTGAATTTACATAATAACCCTGGAAAACTTGCATTTTCAAATCTGAAATATTTTTCCTTCAACAACTTCCTTCTGCTATATGGTGGTGTAAATTCTAAAGGCGTTGCGACAAACAGTAGCTGGATGTTTTCACCGGTTTCAATGTCATGGAAAAATATGAACATAAATTCCCCATCTCCTGCATATGGACAGAGCATGTCTGTCCTTGAAGCAAATGATACAATTGTGCTTTACGGCGGACTTAGTACGAACAACAATGAATACATAAATTACACATATCAGTTCCAGAATAATACTTACAACTGGGTAGAGTTCCAGGAGTCTGGACTTCCTGGTAACGCAACCTGGGGCATTACTCTTAATTCAAAAACGGTCAAAACCACATCAAACGAAGTTGAATTCCTTCTGATGGCTGGCACATATGGATACACAACTATTGCTCCCAGCGGATATACAGGTCAATCCGGTAACATCACCATGTATGCATCTTTCATAACACAAAGTATATCATTCAGTAAAATCCCAAGCTTCTTTTATTACACCTACGGACTCATAGCAGGTATAGTAATTGTGATTCTCGCATACATAGGCAGCATGGTTTATAGAAAGATATTAAAATAAAATTATAAGTTAAAACCTATATTAAATTTTTATTTAAAACACATTTTTTCAATTTGTATATTTATCATATAAAACATCTGAATATTCATTGTCTTAGATATATTTAAATATATTAAGTTGGTATGTAACTCATGAGGCAAATTAGAAAGTTCATGGGATCTCTATTGGATTCATCCCAATGCCTGAGCTAGGAGGGAAGGATTTTCAATAACAAATTTATATTTTTAATAGGCTGGATAAAACCGAGGTTGAAGTAATGAAAATAAATGATAGAAAATTGAGAATTTTAGTAATATTAGTTGCTATAATGGCTATTGCTTCTTTTGGCTATTATGTTGCAGTTCTTCCGCGATCTAATCCTAATTCGCAGACAAAGTTAAAAACTGGTTCAGGAAATGTATATCTTTTGCGAACTGAAATTAATGTAAGGGAACATTCAAACGGAACAGACGTACGTAGCTTTGAAATCCCTCCGAACGCCTCATTCTTATATGTTTGTGGATATTCAGATAATGCATCAATATGTTTATTCGTTGGTCCAATGAATTCTAAATATGATAATTATACGACCTTGACCTGCATAAATGACAACAGCCAGATCAGTACACTTAGAAAACCTTTAAGTAACGAACCCCATGGATTATATTGTGTGGGGTATACCTCAATATCCGGTTCTGGGGAAGTACACATAATAATATTTTACAACAACAATCCCTATATCTTCGAGTAGTTCAAGATAGAATCGTTCAAAAATTATTTTATATTACTAACTTTTTTCTGTATTATTATTTATAAATGACCTCTCAAGCACCTTAAAATATTCCTCCTTTCTGCCTATACTAATCCATTCGTTTCTATCTATAATATTATAAGAGACTCTGTTGCCCGCCTTTATGTAATTGTTTATGGAGTCTGTTAGTTCGATGGTATGTTGATCCAGAAAATGAACAAAATCATTTTTGAAAAAATAAAGAGCTGCTATGGCGAAATTTGATTTTGGATGCTGTGGTTTTTCCACTACCTCTATGACAGTCTTATTTACCTCGTCCAGAACTGCGTTTCCATACTTCTCAGGATGATCTACCCTGAAAACGTTAAGGTTAGTACTCTTAGATTTGCAGATCTTTTCGTAATAGGAGGATGTAGAAATCACACCATCACCTGCATTAAGGACAAAATCAGAGCTTCCAGCAGCCTGAGAAGCAATATATACAGCGTTTCCGAATCCTCTCTTTTCCTCCTGAAAAACTATCTCAAAGTTTTCGAAATTTGATTCCACATACAGTCTGCTCATTCGATCCGCAGGATCAAGTACAATTATTGTTTTTTCACAACCATATTCCCGCAGCCTCCGGTAAACAACATCAATTACTGGCCTGAGAACTAGCCTATTATCGATCTTATCGTAAATTGGCAGCAATTCTTTTCTGAATTTTCCATCAAGCCCCGATCTGGTGCCAAGCCCTGCTGCTGTGATTATGCCAGTTACCATTATTCTTGTATTGTCATCCTGTTAAAATTACTTTTTATCCAGAATATTATGTAGGCTGCAGGAAATACGTAGAAACCAGTAATCATTGTTATATCAGCAATTTCCAGATACGCTGAAGAATAAAAATTTGAAAGTCCGTTTAGATGGGCAGTGTTCGAAGAAATAAGAAATGAAACGACTGCAAGAATAACACCAATGAACTGGAATAATCACAGCAGCAGGG
>JAKBQK010000177.1 GCA_021835265.1 Thermoplasmata archaeon | reverse complement strand
GACGATGCCGGGCTTGGTGTCAATGCAAGATTGTGGAAAAATCAGTCTTCAGTTATTTTTGGAATGCTCACACAGGGCTTCAGGTATATGCAGATTATCTTGTTGATTACCGTTCCAAAAATCTACTTCATTGAAAGGCAATCAAGGAACCTTATACATGTAATGTTTGAAGCTACTGATGTCCAGGGAATAATGAAGCCGAAGTTACCGTTCCCATCTCCTTACCATGACGATAAGATATGGTTCAAGTATCCTCAGATTCAAAGGGGATTCAAGAAGATCACGATAAAGACTTCAAGGTTTAAGCTCCCTTCGCAACCTTTAATCGATTCTTATGAGTCCAAGAAAAAGGAATACATGGTAACAAAGTTCAAGGAATTTGAAGAGAAGTTAACCGGGAGATCCAGAGACTCAAGCGATGGAATCCCATTGACATGTGGGGAGTGTGGTTATTCCTGGCAGTATCATGGATTCTTGAGAATGGCCACATGCCCTAACTGCAATTCCAAGGTATACATTGTTGAAAAAGAAGCTAGGTCCAATGGTTTTGACGTTAAATGTAATCATTGCAGCTATATCTGGAGATTTACGGGTCAAGCAAAGAGAACAACGTGCCCCAATTGTGAGCAGAAAGTGGACACTGAGAAGAATAGGATCCCGGATTCTGATGATTCGAGCGTTACAGTATGAAAATGTCCTCAAGGACAAAGGAAGACACCGGAGAGGACATTAGATTTTCCATTTAATTTGCTAAATCCCCGATGAATTTTGTCCTGATTTTCCACCACTTCTAACTTTTCATGTATTACATAGATAAGAAATGACTGGAAATTTCTCTGCAATCGAAGAAAATTTTTAGTCGAAAGGACAAAAATACATATGCGAAGTATAACTGAATTGCCTCAGAAATCTGGCCCGAGACTGATATATCCACAACTCCCGAACCCATTTCAATTCATGCAGGATACGAAAAATAAAATATTGCAAAGAATATGAAAGCAAAAAATAACTTTAAGTAAATTGTATACGGCTTTCCCCATATTAACATCGTAACAAAGATTAAAACGGCGGCAGATCCTATTATTGTAAACTTAGAATTTGGATTGGCAAACCCGTAAATTGCAAGGGCAAAAGATATGACACCTAAAATCGTGGCTATTCTCACCCTATCTCTGTATTTCATATCAGTTCCTAAGATGATAACGCCAATTTTTTCCAAACAACTCTTCCTTTTCTGGTTGAGTGTACATAGTACTAAACATTTCAAGTATCCTTCTGTCATGCGTATTTAATAGACAAGCTCTTTTTTCAGGATCCTCAAGATAACTTTTCATCATAATGTGGAAACTATTGCCATTTTCCAGTGCTTTGCTCGGATATATGTAACTATCAGACACAAGCCGCCTATATGCGGCGGCAATTTCTGCAACTAGCTCTGAGCACTTCATTCGCTTCCATGATTCAAGTTGCAGAATTACTTTAATTTTGCCTCCTGACGACAATGAAAGACGAGTGTAAATAATATATAAACCAACAAGATTAAACACTATGCCTACTGAGCAACCTGAACTTGTTTCATCTTATGCAGAATTTGTGGACTTTAGAAACCAAGCCCAGGTTGATGGCATTATTGATTTGAAGAATAGAAAGTGGCTAAATTCTTCCAGTGTACTCTTGTTGGCATATCTAAAAAGTGAGTTCAGTTGTCCAGTGGTTTCCTCAGGTAGAAGCAATGCGAAAGGATACCTTGACCTAATGACACAAGATCCATTATGGTGGACCAAAGAAACAAAACTGATTTTGAGCCAGGGGAACTCTTATATACCATTTTCACAGCTTCCAAAAGAAGAAACTGATTTCAAGATCCTATATGCAAGGATAAGTGATTTAATAAAGTCTCATAAACCGAGTGGAGGAGAACAGGCCTTCAAGTATGTATTGGGCGAACTCACTGATAATATCTACCAACATTCTAATTTTAAAAAATCCTATGTGATGTGTCAAGCTTATAAAACAAAAGGATACGTTGAATTGTCTTTCATTGATGATGGTATCTCAATACCAGGTAATTTCGAAAAACACAATATTGACTTTGATAGTGACTGGGATGCAATCACTTTGGCTGTTAGTGGTCAGTCAACGAAGGATGATTATGAAAGGGGGACTGGACTAAGAAGCTCGCTACAGATATATTGTGAGGGAGCCGAAGCAGAAGCAATGATCGTATCAAGAAACGGGATCTACTACAAAAAGTCACAAGAAACACAGTTGTACCGTCTTGATGACCAACAAACATTTCCCGGTACCTTAATAAGTATCAGAATTCCTATGAAGATCGAAAATATTGAAATTTACAAGTTCCTAGGATGATCATATTAAAATACAATAGTTTTAATCGCTAGATAGACTGACTAGGTATGAAAGTGAAAGTCGCAGAGTTGTTAGGCATGCGAGACTTGGCACTTAGATCGTGGGCCGATGAACTTTTCAACTCTTTGGCCGAAAGAAAAGGTCAAGTTTTCATTCTTGATTTTTCCAACATCGAGTTTGTGAGTAGATCTTTCGCTCATGAATATCTGAAGGAGAAAAAAACCTTTGGTGCAAGTATCCGAGAAAAGAACATGAATGCGGACGTGAAACAGATGTTCGAATTGGCAGCTCAATTGCCGAGTAAAAAAAACACAAGCATAGTTAGACCAGCCATAATACAAAATTTGTGAGTTATCTTTCACAAATTTGCTTCTTTCAATTTTTGAAAAGGAACTTTTATTCATTCTAAAAAAGGATTTTTCCACAGTTAACTTTTACCCCAAAACTTAACGCTCTTTATATACCCGTGAACTGATTTTCAAAGGCCAGTATATAAATGGACAGAGAAAAACCATTAAGTCTCGGCACAAACTTAACAGGCATTTTGAGAGCCATTGTCAGATCATCGGAAAAGTTTGAAGTAAGGATTCTCAGGCCATCGGAATGGGAGGCATTAAGAGACGCCTTGGACATTAACATGAAAAGAATCTGCACCTCACTCCTGATAACTGGTATGAGATATGCGGAGCTGCAAAGATTACGGGAGAATCCAGATTGGCTGGATGGAAGATTTGTACACCTCCCTCGAGGATCCATGATGAAAGTCAAGGCAAAACAAAAAGAGAGAGCGATAAGGTTGAGTGATATCGGCAAGACCCTCATATCGGATCTATTCCAAGCTCCCCATCCATTACCTGAGCTCCCAGCATTTGACATGAAGCTGAGAAGGCTATCAAAAAGGACCCTTGAAGGACCACCGGTCAATAATAAGACTTTCAGGAAGACCTGGGAATCCTGGTTGGTGTTTTACTATCCGGACAAGTCATTGCAGATTGCACTGAGCCAGGGTCACACCACAGTGACGCAGTATGAGCATTATGTGAATATACCGTTTGAGGATGATGACAGAAGGGAAATGAGGAAATGGGTTGAGGGATGGGCATGAAGGAGAGAATACCTGATTCGGATTTTATAAATAACGTAAGAACTGCTCTGGAACCTTTGAAAGGAAAAAAATTGAAAATTACGGTCAGGACAAACAAAAAGAACGACTTAAAAACTTATAATGGTACTCTTCAATCGGTAAGTAATGATACTTTCACTTTGAGAGACGATTATGGAGATGAAGGATTGCTTGAATTCAATATTATAGATGTTCATTACTTCGGTGCACCATATGAAAAGGAGCCATTTGGAAGATGGCCCGCTAGGTTCAGATAGTCAAGCCCTGACACTTTTACGTTCTTTAAATATTGTTTAGTTTGGAAGAGTTGTGGCCAGAAATGTTTGTATATAAGGAAAGATCAGATAATAGCCTTTGATACCTGACATTTCTTATGAATTGTAAGGTTTCAAAAATGACATTGGTGAAATTAAATAAAATAGCTGACATGATAATCTGATGTCAAAGAATCCAGAATTCAGACTTAAGGTTAGATTGAAAGAGGACTTAACGAGATATAACAAAGGTTTGAAGTCAGGAATTGAGGGAGTAACTGTGGGAAGACAGGGCATGTGGAGTCGCGGCCAAGACAGGTTTATTACAGTGAAGTCTGAAGGAATCACCACTCTTGATGTATTGTGGTCAGGACTAGAAATAATTGATGAAGTGTATTTGCTGGAGTTGGAACGTCGTAAGCAACAATTCCAAAAAGATCTTAAAACGGCTAAGAATGTTAAACTGACTCTTGGACCGAAAGGCGGATTTAAATCTCTCAGTATTGAATATGAGTCAGAGGGTCACACGATACATTCGTCGTATGGTTCAAAAGAGGAAGCGTATGATATTATTGAAGTTCTGAAGAACTACAAGATTCCCATAGTGACTGTAAAAGAGTCCCTAAAAAAATAAAATAAACTCAATTTAAGATCATCACAACAACAAATTGAGGAATTTAGACTCGGTGTTTACACTTAGCCTATTATTAATGAGAAGGTTTAACTTCGAAAGAATTTGACGTTATCCCTGCTGACTTTTCTGGGAAGACCAGTATGTCTTACGAGAAAAACTATATTCAGAGATTTGGTTAAAGAAATCCGATGCTAACAATTGCAGAAGGAAAATGTGAAAAATGTGGAATGATGTTCAAAGACTTCCAACTCCTGACTGAACAGGAGGTAACTCTTGAATGTGGCAATTGCGGTAAGGAGGTCAGGTATTGTAGGAATTGTAAAAGTTTAGGGTGCCCACAATGCGGCGGTGACCTAGTCAACACATTCGACAGAAGGCCAGACATCTTACATTAAATGCAATCAGAGTGTTTCTCGAATTGGGGTCAGCCTATTATGATTCATCTTTCGTCCACGACTTACAAGAGAATAATAGTTGTTGATTTATGAGGTCACAAAGGTTGGATTATCCTGACATTTTTATGAATTTTCAAGTCAAAAGACACTTTTGAATACAAGGAATTAGAATCATGTGGTTGTTCACAGAGTTGGCGCTTATTTTAATGCAGAA
This sequence comes from Thermoplasmata archaeon, assembly GCA_021835265.1. The sequence goes on along the minus strand of JAKBQK010000177.1, from coordinate 3,909 downwards.
GATTAGAAATACGTAAGCAGGTCTCCAAAAAATATTGATATATAGTTAATCAAAGAAAATCATTAATAAATACTTAAGTTAAAGAAAGATTAAAATGAACATAGCTTTATCAATGATCAATGAAATGTCCAGTATGTGGTAAAGAGACTTCTGGTTCTCCAATTAGCGAATGGTTCTTTCATGGATTTGAAGTTTCGCGCTATGTGTGTCATGAGTGCGGAATTAAATTTAATATTTACAAAGGGGAACACAAGACTTTCACTATACCGAAATCTTCCAACAAATGATTTTCTAGCGTAACAAAGGGAGATAGTTTAATGCAAAATATTTCAAATGAATTAAAAAAGGCAATCGAAAATGATAAGAGATTTAACGTCGACGGAGAATTGTCTAAAAACCTGTTGATAGAATATACCTTAAAACTTGACCCAGATTTGTTAAACATTCTTATGAAGAGTGACATTTTAAGAAATAATTTTTTTGTAAAAATAAACGAGGCTTTCTTATTTGACAAAGATAAATTCGTTAAGTTCGTGAATAACAAGGAATTTCTACCGGACTCTTACACATCATTCAAAAATCAAATTGGATTGACCGTTGAGGGAAATTATTTAGCTCATTCAAATGAAGTAGTATTATCATTTCCGTATAAGGACTGTGTTTTGGAAGGCGATCAAGAGAGAATTGACGAGGACAGAGATGAGGTTTTTTGGAATGAAATATTGGCTCCAGACGATATTGACCGATTACTAGACTTGAAAGTGTTAACTGGGTTTCAGCGCATAGATGCGCATGGCTCGTCTTCACCTGAAACAATAGGGTCTAAAGACAATTTATTCATAAGAGGAAATAACCTACTTGCACTCAGTAGTTTAAAGGCACGTTTTGAAGGTGAGGTCAAGCTAATTTTTATCGATCCACCATATAATATAGGCGGAGACGGATTTAACTATAATGATAGATTTAATCACTCTACATGGCTAGTTTTTATGAAAAATAGGTTGGAGATTGCAAGGGATCTACTTGATGATGATGGAACGATTTTCGTCCAAGTTGACGATAACGAGGTATTCCACTTAAAAGTATTAATGGATGAAATTTTTAGGAAGGCTCCAAGTGGAAAGAAGAACTTCGTTCAGATAGTTGAAGTTAAGTCAAATGAAGGGGCAGCCAACGAATATCAAAATCCTTTCATGCCTAAAATGTGTGAATATATATTGGTATACGCCAAAAATTATGACAAGAGAAAATACAAACCAATATGGGTAAAAAGTAAGGTAGACAGAGCGTATAATAAGATAATTCTTAATCCGGAAGAGAAAGATTTTTCTAAGTGGAAAATTGGAAAAGTGATAGATGAATTTGTTAAAATACATGGTGAAGAGAAGTTAAGTGATGAGGAAGTGATGTATGATTTTATATTCAAGAATATACAAAGGATTTTTCAGACGATTCAGCCAAAGGGCGCGGGAAAGGGACTTTTAGAAGCGATGGAAGAATCCAAGTATAGTACATGGTCAGTTTATAAAAGAGAAGATATGGAAGACATTCTTTGTTACAAAGGACGAATGGTGAGATTTTATTCAAAGAACTTGCACAACGATATAGATGGTGGTTTAGTCATATCTAGAGAACTGGGCTCATTATGGACCGATATAGTTTGGACAGGTATTGCAGATGAAGGCGGTGTTAAACTGAAGGGGGGAAAGAAACCTGAAAAACTTTTGAGAAGGATAATAGAAATGTCAACTGAACCCGGCGATTTGGTTTTAGATTTCTTTTCTGGAAGTGGTACCACTGCCGCGGTGGCCCATAAAATGAAACGTCAACACATATCCATAGAACAACTTGACTACCAAGAAAATGATACAGTGCAAAGGCTAAAAAACGTAATCAATGGCGATACAAGTGGGATATCGAGAGCAGTAAACTGGAAGGGTGGCGGGAGTTTTGTCTACATAGAGCTAATGAAGCTTAATGATAAATTTATTGATTTATTAGCAGAAGCTGATTCATTCGAAAAAATTAAGAAAATTTGGAATAAACTAGTTCAAACTGGCTTCATAAACTACCAAGTGGACCCTAACTTAGTAAATTTGGAGTCCGAAGTTTTTAAGAAATTGGATTTAAACTCGCAGAAACGATTAATTTTCGAAACACTTGATAAGAATCAACTTTACGTCAATTTGTCTGAAATCAACGACGTAGATTATGGTGTAAGCGAATTAGATAAAAAATTAAATAAGGAGTTCTATGGACAATGAACAGCGGACAATCCCTAAGGGACCAGTATGACACTCTTTCTTCTTTTAAACTCCTCAATGAAGAAATCCCAAATTGGATCACTGATAATCTTAATTCTAGTTTTCCATTAAGACCATATCAAAGGGAAGCTATTCTAAGATTTATTTATTATATAGAAAAACACCCAAATAGACCACTTCCAACTTGGCTACTTTTTCAAATGGCTACTGGTAGTGGAAAAACATTGATCATGGCAGCTCAAATTCTCTATTTGTATTCAAGAGGTTACAGAAATTTCATTTTCTTTGTTAACAGCAATAACGTTATAGAAAAGACAAAAGACAATTTTCTCAATAATGAATCTCCGAAATACCTCTTTTCTCAAGAAATTAAATTCAATGAAAAAAATATTAAGGTAAAAGAAGTTGAAGAATTCCAAGCAGTTAATAACGATAATATAAACATCCTTTTTATAACTATTCAGGGGTTACATTACAATTTGAATTTTCCAATTGAAAACTTTGTTACCTTTGAAGATTTCAAAGACAAAAATATTGTAATGTTGTCCGACGAGGCACACCACATAAATTCTTTGACAAAAAAGAAGCTAAATAAGGAAGATGAGGAAAATCTATCTTCTTGGGAACACACCATTACAAGAATAGCAAAATCAAACCCACTGAACTTACTGTTGGAATTTACTGCAACCATTGATATGAATAACGACTCGATCAAAAGAAAATACCATGACAAACTCATTTATGAGTATTCATTGAAACAATTTCGTTTAGATGGCTATTCTAAAGAAGTGAATGTTCTTACTTCTGACTTGGATCAAAATGAGCGAGCACTACAAGCATTGATTCTCAGCCAGTATAGGAAAAAAATCGCAGAACGTAACGATATAATGCTTAAGCCAGTTATTCTATTCAAGTCCAAAAAAATCTCCGACTCACAAGCCTTTGAGGAAGAATTCCATAAGTACTTGAATGGCTTAAACGGAGAGCAAATTAGTAAGATTTTAGATACAACTAGCTCAGAAGTGTTGAGGAAAGTGAGGGCTTTCTTGGCACGTGAAAATATCTCTCTTGATAATTTGGCTATAGAACTAAAAGAGGAATTTAGCCCAACTAGGTGTATTTCAGTCAACTCTAAAGAGGATGCAGAATCCAGCCAGTTAACAGTCAATTCACTGGAGCTGAAAGGAAATCCGATTAGGGCCATATTTGCAGTAAATATGCTTAATGAGGGATGGGATGTGCTCAATTTATACGATATCGTTCGACTTTACGTAACTAGAGATGCTAGAGCTGGCGTTCCAGGTAAAACAACAATTGCAGAAGCTCAACTTATAGGTAGAGGTGCAAGGTATTTTCCTTTCAATATACATGAGTTTGGCGATAAATTTAAGAGAAAATTTGATGAGGATGCCGATAATGAATTGAAAATATTAGAAGATTTTTTTTACCACAGCAAAACTGATTCTAAATACATTGATGAGCTGAGAACTGCATTGGTAAGTACTGGAATCATACCTCCAGAAGCCAAAGAAATATCAGTTAAAGTCAAAGATACTATCAAAAAAACTGAGTTTTGGAAGGATGGCGTCCTATTTCTAAATAAAAAGGTACCCAATTTGAAAAAGGAAACTTCAAATTTATTGGG
>JAKBQK010000582.1 GCA_021835265.1 Thermoplasmata archaeon | reverse complement strand
TCGATAGTTTTGGAAACAAACTGTGTTTAATATAGACAACGACGAACCTAATGGAAATCCTGTACATTACGAGAAAAAGAATGATATAGTTCCATTTACAAGTCGGAACTTGTATGCCCATAATTTAGGCAGTATTCCAATACATAATTGGTATACCACGGTTGCTGGTTTTTCAAGCGACTTTGTTTCCAAAACTATCGAAGAGAACCACCTAACAAAAGGTGATTTGATATTAGACCCATTTTCTGGTACTGGAACCACTGCACTTTACGCTGGGCAAGGAGGAATCAGAGTATATGGCGTAGAAGCTAATCCTTTTCATCATTTGGTTGCTAATGTGAAATTAAATTTTAATGTGGATAGGAATGAAGTAAAGAGCGCATTAGAACTAGTAAGAATGGAATTAAAAGATAGTGCATTAAGAGAGGGCAATTTTGTATACGAAGAAGTTCCCACTATCGCCATTAATGACCACTTATCTTCGATAAAATCGGAAGGAATAGGGCCTCCTGAAATGCCTCATTTGTCAAAATGGATGTCTCCAAGGGTTCTTGAAAAAGTAGTTAGAATCAAAGCTGTAATTGAAAACCACATAGCGAATTCTTATTCAAAAGAAACAATAGACTTCGTAAAAGTGGCATTTGCTTCAATTTTAATCCCTGTAAGCAATATGCAACTCGCTGGCCCTAAAATTGCGTATAGAAGAAAAAATAAAAGTAGAATAGTATGTGTTGATGCCCCAGTTTATAAGAACTTCATAACTAAGTTGACTACCATGGTTTCTGACTTAAGGCATTTTAATAATTCTGAGTGGCCAAAACAAATTGTCAAACTTGGTGATTCACGGAGGGTAGGCGACTCTTACCAAGTTAAGGCAGACCTTGCTATTACGTCTCCACCCTACTTGAATGAAGTCGACTACATTGAAAACACGCGTCTTGAACTATACTTTCTGGACTTAATTAAGAGTGAGAAGGAAATGAGGTCTCTGAAAGAACACCTAATCAGAGCTAATACAAAATATCTCTTTTCGACAAATAAGGACTATCCCGCCAATTTGCCTGATATAAATTCATTTAACAACATTCTTGATTATTGCAAGAAGATTGAGATTGAATGGTCGAAGAGACAATGGGGTTGGGACCATCCGCGTTTAGTTGCAGAGTATTTCACAGATATGGCTCTTCATCTGAAAGGAATGAGAAAATTACTGAAAGATGGCGCACATTATGTCGTAATGGTTGGAGACTCAGCAATCGACGGAGTTCATGTCCCTACTGATGTTTTGTTAGCAGAAATTGGGAAAGACGTTGGTTTTTCTGATGCAAGTACCACTCCTTTTAGGTGGAGAAGTAGCTCAAGACATAAAACAAAATTGAGGGAAAGTATTATCGATTTTATTGCTTAAATGGGGTTTTCTCTGACCAATTTTCTCAAATGTTTAGCAGGTTCACCTAGGTCGATAGAGATACCATTCTCTCTAACATAACTGAGACCAATGTGGGGATTGTTATAGGTCGCCCCTCTAGATATGAGGTAATTGAGACGTTCAATTTCCTCTTGGGACAATTCGCCCCTTTGATTACGGAGCGCCTTTTCTCTCAATTCATAGTCATTAGAGAATTTTGACTCCATAGAGCTAAACCAACCTTCAAGCATATTTGGTGAAAGGAAGTACAACTCTTCTATATTGAATCCTGACCTCAAATTTCTTCCCTTTGCACAAACCCAGTATCTTTCTCTCCAATTTTGAATCATTCCCGGTGAAACATCTCTACCTGTGCCAAATCCACCTTTTGTAGTACTCTTCAACTCATATTTGTTGCCCATTTCATCCTCGGCATCATGGCCTGCTCTTCCAGGCATTTGAGTGAGATTTAACAATTTACAAACTAACTGTTCTCTATCATTATCTTGAACCATTACTTCATCGTCATCTTCCAAGTAATACCATCCCTAATTGTACTGAATTTGACTAAATGACGGAAATAAATGAATGTTTGCATCGTGATTATTACTATTTGATGCGCCTCGCCACGTAATATGTGCTTAAGAAATTATCTTCTACAACACTTCATAACGTCACCCTATGTATTCTGAAACTCACCATAACCTTTTAGAGGCGTGATAATATAGTTTATCACAACTCATTTCAATCAGTGTGACTTCATTTTTTGTAGCTACCCTTCTTAATGGATTTCTAATGTTGTATGTAATAAATATAAAAAACCAAATCTTACCAGACTACAATTTATATGGAAGTAAGGATATTATCTATTGGGTTTGTTAATATTCGCTGCCTCAGACAAGAACAAACTAATTTGAAATTCGGTATGTAAGAGGATAGAAATGCAGAAAGACACTAGACGAACACATGGTTCCCTATTTAGTGATGCTAACGAAGTCTTGTGTCCTAACTGTGGTTCTATTCGCACAGAATTCCACAATAAATTCAAGAGAAATCAGGAATTGCAAACTCAACAACTCAAAAAGCAAGACTTAAAAATTGGGAAAGGAGTAGAGGCAAACATAGGAAATTCCAATAGCAGCTTAAGTGGTTCTAGTGTATCCTTTGACGTGAACAATGCATGGATATGTAATGAATGCAACAACATCTTCACTTTGGAAACTCCTATTGTTATTAAAGGCTACAGAATTATTATGAGTGAAGTCTTCTCATATGAGTATCGCAAATGGACATTCAAGGCAGATTTTGTTGATTTGTATAGTGAACTGCGAAGAAATATTGAAAAAATATCGGCCGATATCAGCAAGAAATTTGGAAAGATTGTTGATACGCCTTGCCAGATTTCTCGTTACATCAGAATAAATAGGAATATTTATGCACTAACGATTCACGCCTTTTATGATGATGGCCACCCATACCTTAGATTGGAGGGATTTGAACGCAGATAATTGATTTGCTTGGAATACCTGTTTTGAAAGATGAAAATGGACACTTACATTTAGACCCGAAGTTATATAATGTATATGCAAAGAAGTTAGATGATAACCTGAAAAATGACAAGTTAGCTAGATTTCTAGTCACTTTAGTGGGTCTAACTGAAAAACCAGTAAGAGGGAATATAATGCTTATCAAACAGGCATTTATGTTCCTGAATGAAGAACCAGTCTTAATAAAGGGTAAACCAGATGTTTTATTCTTTGCGCATAGCTATGGCCCATACAGCCTAGAAATTAATGAAAAGATCAAAACTCTAGAAATGGATGGCATAATTGAGAAAACTGCAAAAGGTCTACAATTGACTCATAAAGGAAAAAAGCTTTTCAGGGAGATATCCGAGGATTACTCTCAATATCAAAAGGATGAACTAGTTAAATATCGCAAGAAATTAGACCAAAAAGGTACAAGGGGCATTCTCAAAATTGTATATTCAAAATACCCTGAGTACACTAAAAGGTCAAAAGTCAAGAAAAAAGTATTGGGGTCAGAGAATTTGGAGAATAGTAATGAGACACATTAAGATTGTAGTTAAATCTCCTCAACAAGATATTGACCCTAATTTAAAGCTGCCATACCTATTCAGAGGACTTAATATTTCTGCACAAAAGAGCAACTTTAATTCCCCATTTAGGACTATCACACAATCAGATTTTTCAGCAAACTCCAATATTAGGGATTTAGTTGATTTAGATTCACCATTTGCATTTATTTCTAAAAAATTGGACTTCAACGACACAAAAAACCTTGGTTCAAATGCCGGGTTTATTGAAAATACAAATTTTCTCAAACAATATTCAGGAATGTCGCAGCATTCAACTATGCGTGGATTTCTGTTAAGACCAACAGAATCTGATAAAAAAACCACAAAAGACGGGCAAAGGAACAAAATTCCTCCAGGAATTGCTGCCTTAAAGAAAACTGCAAATGCAAAGAAATTTTATGAAGTACTAATCGACTTGACTAAAACACCAGAAAATAAGGGTGAATTTGATTTAATAGGGTTCCCATATATTTATGGTATTGGCAAAGCCCAGCACTTGAGTCTTATCAAAGAGTTCTTGAATAAAGCCGATATAAATGACTTAGAACCTGTTTTTTTCTTGGACCCACGTGATGAAAACAAGTTTAACTATTTGCTTACACAACTGGCAAATGAAGTGCCAACCGAACAAGTTAGAATTATAGGATTGTATTTTAGGTCGCCCCGTGAATCATACAACTCACTGAAACAGCTTCAAAGATACCAAGACCTTAACGCTATGTTTTTAACACATAATGTTCCAAGAAGTTCATATGTCAAATTGAGTGGTGTTCATGGTTATTCTATGCTGATGAATGATGCCATTGCAGTCGAGTATCCACACGGTGGTAATAGCGAAGGTCCAATCATAAATGGAATGAAACAAAAAAAAGCATACAACTTTAGAACACAAAGCCAATTATTTTTCAAAAGTGAGCTTTCGATATTAAAACTTCAAGAAATTAGGTCTAATAATGAAAAATATGAGGAGTTGATATCGCACCTGAATTCGATAAAAGAGAGAAGATTGAGGGATGCTGTTCTTGAAGTGCTCTCATTTGATAAAACGAAAGGGGAACTAGTGAATGATGACGAAATATCTAGTACCTTAAAGGTGTTAGAGCATCTTGAAAGTTCTGAAGAAATGGAAGTCGCTTATTCTAGGGCGTTGTCGAATGAAGCAAAGGATTATGTCAATGTTGAGAAGCCACTATTAGGAAAGTGGGTAAAGCATGTAGACAGTGAACTAAGAAATAAATGAACTGTCTTGTAATTTCTAATATTATGTAAGTGCAAACCTAGTTAAGCACATAAATCAAATCAACTCCTCCGAAACATTTTGAACCTTCTCTTTATCGGGAACCAATCTTCTGCACTTGAAGCAATAATGGCCCACTTGAAAATTCCTCACTTTCCCAATAGCCTTAACGACTGCCATTGGTCGCTTACAAACCTTGCATTTCACCAATTCAAACACCCATTAGATAAACAGGCACAATGAACATGTAAACCAAAAACAGCGAAATGAGGAAAGTTAAGCCTAATATTATGAAATTCCTCATTACAGGATTCAAAAGCAGGATTATAGCTATTGCAAATATGAACCCAAATAGAACAGCCAAAGCTGAAAGGTCAGTATAGAGCCAGGTTCCAATGAACAGTTGGTATTTCACTAATATTTTCAATACGATTATGCCAATCGATGACCCACTGATCAATAAGAATCCAAATTTGGAGAGGGCGTTCATTTTTTCACCACTACCTGAATGGGCCACCCTTCTTTGTTTATAATTACCTCAATAAGCCCATTGATTTCGAGGTTGTGAAGCAGGTCATAGAAGTTATTCTCACTTAGCCCATTCTTTGAAAAAAGTGCTTTGAACTTCTCGTATGACAGAGTTTGTCCTGCATATTCCTCGTGAATTGAGGGGAAAAATGCTTTTATTCTAATTGACCTCGTATTTTTATATGGGCCAACGGCTCTTTTCACCCTCATTCATCGTCATCCCATGGAGAATCGTCATCATCTTCGAGCATTTTCGATTGGCTATATGGCAATCCATATCCCCCAGGCAGCGAGGATTCATCTTTGTCTTTTGACTTATTAACTTCTGGCTCCTCCTCTTCCCTTTTCCTTGGCCTGTATGGTTTTGTGTGGCTCCTTGAAATCACCTTTACAACAAGATCATCACCGTCTCTCAGCCCGTAAAGATGCCTAAAATATCTGTTGATGTGCAAGACACCCCTGCTGTAAGACCCTGCTATTTCTCTTCCCACAATTTCTTCAGACATATTTATAAAAATTCTCAACATATTTAAACGTTTACTGACTAAATTAAATTTTAAGCCTAGAGAATACGCATTTATCAAGTGACAATACTGTGGATTTACTTAGAATAAGCGTTGAAAATACACTAAAACACAACTAAAATGGACTGCTATAAATGATGGAAGAAAGAATGTGCCAATCATATTATGGATATTTCAGAACTAAAGATAGTTTAAGAAATGTAATCAATGGGGCATATCTTGTAAGTGCTTTTAAAAAATCAATGGTAACAAAATCTTAAATCAAAAATAGATAATTGTGTGAATGCTTAGCTCGCAAAAAGTCGCATAACTGTTACTGAATGGACATTTTATCCCAACACTTATTGACTCGCAATCGATTTTACGTCATATCCAAGATATTTTCCAGTTTGAATTGGATACAAATCAAAAGTTCCAAGATGTAGGTTGCACCTATCACACAGTAAGCCTCTAGCTTTCTTGTTTTGATGGTTGTGGTCTATATTCATTTTGCGTTGAATTGGGCCCCACAGTTTTTATTCATGTAGCACCATTTCATATAATTGCCACAGATGCCACATTTCCCAGATTGGTGTCTCCACATATCAATTAAGTTCTCAATCGTTATGTTATATTTTTTCAACCAGGAATTTACCTTACGAATATAATTTGTTTCGGTTACCATTATGCAGTTATTTGCCATTGCCAATATATAATTATTGGAAAATAAAGCTTACATGTATCCCGGCATGTTTCGAATAATATAATATATATCAAAATGAATAACTATGCATGGCAAATTCTCTAAAATGCGTAATATGTGGAGCTACGGCTTTCCATATAAATAAGTTAACAGATGGCTATGAAATCGTATGCATGACCACGCCAGGCAAAGATCACAAAATGACAATTAAAGGCATTCGAGAAGACGGTATGGTTGGAAAGCTACGTTAAGTAGGGACGCAATTTTTTGATTTCATATATTATATTCGAAAAAGGTTTGTAAATAGAGGGCAAAATACAGAACATGATATTGACTTTGCGAATGCTCCAAAATGATAACACAGGATACTCCCGGTTGAATTTTTGAGGGTGTTGTTAAGTGATATTATTACTCACAATAGGGAAGTTAAGGGATTAATTCTAAAAATATCATAAATAATAGTGCAAGAGGTTCTTCTGCATGATATTCTATTTTTATGAGACCAATATTTAATATCCCAATCAATATCAAATTTTGAATGAATAAAAAATCTTCTGACTTGCTTCGAGATTTAAGAGAGTACTTGCCTGAGGAATGGAAAAAGTTAGTGTTAGATCCTGAAGAAAGCAAGAAGAAGATACAACGTTTTGCAAGGGAACTGCCTGCTGAGTTATATGAAGTTGTAAGAGACCAAATAGTCTCAAGGTTATTGGCTGTTGACAATCCATCTTTAGCTGTGCTAGAATTTGTTGTTGATGCAAACATTATCATGATGGATGCTTTCAGAGTAGGTGCCGGGAAATACTCTTCAACTGAGCGGATATTTTCATCAGTTTTTGTGAAGTTGTATGCTCCCAAATCAATCGAAGACGAGGTCTTTTCAAAAATCAAAAAAGATCTCCCTAAAGGTTGCTCACTAGAGCTTGCATTGGCACAGGGGACAAAACTATTGTCCAAAATAGAATTAGTTGACGATTCCGAATTTGAGATAGAGTATGCAGGATTGGCGAAATTTCAAGCTGAGTACAAGAATGATGTAAGCTTCCTAAAGGTGGGCTTAGGATTAGGAGTCAGAGGTATCATTTCACGCGATAAGGACTTTGAAAGGGATGGCTTAATCAAAAGATTTGACTTAGGTGCAGCGGCCCAAATGATCGTGACATCTGAGTCTGGCGCATTTTCAATAACGCTGATTGGAGGAGCAGCCTATGTTGGCGGTAAAGGGATTTACTGGATTTTGTACCTTATCTACAAAGCTATAGTAGAGCTATTCGGTGTGATTGTAGCACTTGCATCTGCTGGGGTAGCCGGTATTTCAAGTTTGATAGAAAAAGCACCAAACTTGGTATGGTATGTACTTTTGATCGCTCTAGGTGGATTTGCAATTTCATTGATATTGTCAAAGGATTTCAGAAACAAGACATTAGACGGTGTTGAAAAGGTCTATGATTGGGGAACTAATGCAGCCGGCAAGATATTAGAAGTTCTGATGAATTTCTTCAAGGGGGCTACTGACCTGGCGGTTGCTTTTAAAGATGTATTCGGCCAAGATTTTCTTAATGTTGGTATTGGGTTACTAATGACAATAGTAGAAATGGAAGAGGTTCTTTCTGAAGGTTTGTGATTGTGTTTTTATAATCTATCTATCAACCGTAAAATAAGGAAAATAATTTCCCAATTCTTCTAGTTTTTAGGGAGTTAATGTTTTCAATAATAATATACATTCACTTGTTCCAGTTAATCTCTGATAGCTTTTCCAATATATCAGTCAAGTAGATTATTGTATCCAAAAGAAAAACCAATTGCTATTCTGTTTAATCTATCTCTTTTGGTGATACTAATAATATTATTACATATAATCTATTGACTTTTCAGCGAATTTCATTGTGGCATAATGTTGTTTTCAATGCCATTATATTATTCACTCTCGCTTAGGTTCTTCACAACATCAAACTCTTTTTCGCATAAGTCCTTGTATTTGTTTGCCCCGTAGATAAACTGTGGATCCGTGATGTATGCCCTTTCAATGCCATAGTGTTTCAAGAGATAAGACAACCTCCTGAAGTATGCTGAATAGATGTCTGGTTCTTTGCTGTCCGAATACCTTTGAGCACCATAATTGTTAGAATTGACGGGTTTGTCTTCCTTGGGATTCAGGTCCTTGTAAAACAATCTCTGTCTACCATAGACCAATGCTGTCTTTGGGTTCTTTTGGAATAGGAATTTTTCTTCAAACAGTGCATTTTGCGAGTCAGCCATCTCGACTTTGTTCCAATGCGATCTTGACCCTAACAGTTGGTTATGCCTCAAACTCGCTATTCTTGCACTGTACTTTTCATAGTCAGTAAATTCTTTCAGCCTTTCAAATGACCCTTTGCTCTGTGATTTCAGGTCTGATATGAACGTATTGAATTCATAGTCGGCAAAGAGGACAATTGGCCCGTCCTTCGTTATT
>JAKBQK010000261.1 GCA_021835265.1 Thermoplasmata archaeon | reverse complement strand
AATAACCGTGGGAATGTCTATCCTTGGAGTATCACGAGTTATTTCGGCCGTCATATTTGTTTTCGCAGTTGTTGCCATACAGCTTTTTTTAAGATATTATACGTGGGAACGAATTTCACTAGTCATTGCGATTTTCAATCTCGTATTCGTTCCGTTATTGTTTTTCCTCCCTCACCCATCAATAGAACAGGTCTTAGATAGTTTTGCAACGTGGAAAATAAGTGGTGGTTTTAGTTCACTGTTCGTTTATGTGTTACTTGCCAATCTCGGAACTACTATCGCACCTTGGATGTTGTTCTTTCAACAATCGTCGGTAGTGGATAAAGGGCTTACTAAGGATGATATAAAATTCGGGCAACGTGATACTCTTATCGGTTTCACAGTTATGGTGATAGTGGCTATCGCCATAATAATCCTGACAGAAACAACAGTATTTGGCTTTGACTCCAAAGGGACTCTTGGAGTCGACAATATATTACAAATATTTTCCGCAAAAATTGGACTTTTTCCCATGGAGCTATTCGCGTTGGGTCTCGTGGAAGCAGGTTTTATAGCGGCAATTGCAATATCTGCGAGTACATCCTGGGCAATGAGTGAAGCATTTGGATGGAAAAAAAGTATAAATTTACCTGCAAAAGAAGAAGTTATGTTTTATCTTCCAAGTTTTATTGCACTAGCAGTCGCCGCAGCTATAACTCTTATCCCAAATGCACCTCTTGGTTATCTCAATCTGACGGTACAGGTTATAGCCACAATCTTTATGCCAGCTGCTATGCTGTTTCTTTTATTGCTATTAAACGACAAGGGTATAATGGGTAATATGGTCAACAAGAAATGGCAGAATATAATAGGATTTTCAATTATTGGATTTCCTATATTGATGAATGGTCTGTATGGGTTGTCAGTGGCTCTTCCATCTGTATTTGCTCATCTTGTTGGATTGTTGTGAAAGGGGGTAAAAATGACTGAAAAAAATGGGGAATTAAAAATTGAGGAGAGAGAAGAACTTGATAAATTCATGGGTTCTCAAGGACTGAGAGATTACAACATGATACCAGTTGAAAAAGTTGGGTTCAGCAAAGGAATCAAAGCAGCTTTTTGGTTCCTGCGAATATACATAATTCTTATGGTTTTGCTTGTTATAATTGGTTTTTCGCACGTCGTTTAAACTATATCTCTGTTTATCTAGTTCAATGAAAAAATCTACTACCTGAAAGCCAAAATGGTGTTTATTGGATAAACCTAGATGATATGTGATGTATAACCATAATGAAAGGGAATTATTTTTATGTTTCAATGCGTAATTCAAACGATCAGAAAAGATTAAGGAGAGATATGTTTCATTGCATCGCATTCTAAAGACATAAAACTAATCCTAATGCATCTCAATGGATCGTATAAAGTAATAAAAAACAATTCCAGAAATATTTCTAACTCATACGAGGGTAAAGCGATTTAACCATTAAGTCTTAGCATAAAGTAAATAGTAGTTTTATATTAATGATGGAATGGATGTAAAATCGAATTCATATAAAAATGAGATTCAGTTTCTATATATTATATGATAAAGACGTAGTAAAAATATTTGTTTTTGACCTCATTGCATTCTGTGTTTAATGCATTGGATAAGAGTAAACTAAAAAAGGTACATCTTAAAATCACAGCACTTTCTTCTGGGGGGAGCTTTCTCGATGGTTATGATATTTCCATAATATCGGTCGCTATCCTCATATTGCAGTCACAGTTTTCCCTCAGCTCTACTGAAATGACGCTCCTTCTTGGTTCCACAATATTGGGAATGATATTTGGTGGGGTCTTAACTGGTTATATTACAGACATCAAGGGAAGAAAGTATGTATATATGTGGGACATGGTTTTTTTCGTACTTTTCACAATTCTTTCAGCAGTTGCTACTGATTATCTCCAGTTACTTTTCTTTCGGCTTCTCCTTGGCGTTGCTATTGGGGCAGATTATGCAATAACGCCTACAATCATTGCAGAATTTTCACCTGTAAAGCACAGGGGAAAACTACTTAGCCTCTCTGGAACCGCTTGGTTTGTAGGAGCTTTCTCATCATACGGAATCGGTACCATTCTCATACCTTTGGGGAATGTATCTTGGAGATATATGTTTCTGATTGGCATAATCCCTGCGGTGATTATACTTATCATGAGACGAGATGTACCAGAATCCCCAAGATGGCTTCTTTCTCACGGAAAGAATGAAATGGCAAATGTTTCAATAAAAGAGATCGACAATAGTGCATATGTGGGGGCACCTGTTACAATTAGCAAGACAAGGATTGGTGATCTTTTTAGAAAGAAATATATTGTTGCCACTGCTTTCATATCAATTTTCTGGTTTGCACTGGATGCTGTAACTTATGTGATAGCACTGGACGGACCTTCGGTACTACAGAACCTCGGAATAAGTTCAGATGCTGCATCGGGCTATGCTACAATCATTGCATTCCTAGCAATAATAGGTGCAGTTATAGCTATCTTGCTTATCGATACTTCAGGAAGAAAAAATCTTACCATCGTTGGTTTCACTGGCATGGTGATTACTCTCATGTTTGCAGCAATCGTTTTTGATTATCACTCCGCAGTTATATACATTGTATTGTTATTTATTGTCTTTGAAATCAGTCAGGAACTAGGACCGGGGAACACTAATTCAATATATCCACAGGAACTATATGCAACAGATATAAGATCTACGGCCCAGGGATTTGGAACGACAGTAAGTAGGGTGGGTGCACTATTTGGCATATTTACATTTGCTTATGTTTGGGATGTATATGGAATCGGTGCAGGAATGATTTTCCTCGCAGTTGTCTCCTCTATGGGTCTTATTGTAACACTCTGGCTCGGAAAAGAAACCACAGGTAAGTCCTTGGAGGAACTGAGTGGGACTTAGATTCATTCACTAGAGTTAATCATCCTTATCACAATGTCAGGGCGGTCAGACCCTATCGCGTCAACACCTGCATTTAGAGACTGTGTGATTCCATTAATATTATTTGGCGCCCAAACACTCACTTTTACGCCTCCTAAATGACATCTGTCAACGTAAGACGGTGTCAGTCCTTCATAATTAATAGCAATAATACCACAACCACACTGTTTTACCATTGAGACTGGATCAATTGGAAATCCTGCAATAAGAGCTCCACAAACAATATGTGGAAATTTATTTTTCATTATTGGAAGAGTGTCGTGAAAGAATGATATAATCACACTTCTATTAAGTAATTCCGGTCTTCTGGTGAATAATTTTATTAATGGATTTACGGTTTCTATGGATTTCAATTCTATCACAAGTGGAATATGTATAGTATCAAATACTTCTTCCAGCATTGGGATATTCTCTTTTTCGCCTACTTTGATTTTCTTTATTTCTGCCGAATTCAGATCTCTCACATTTGCGTCAATTCCTGTAGTTCTCTTCAGATTAGAATCATGCACTACTGCAAGATTTCCATCCTTTGTGATTTGAACATCGCATTCTACTGCATCAACACCAAGCCTCTCTACTCCTAAGAATGCTTTTAGTGTGTTCTCACTGAACAGATTACCCCCTCCTCTGTGTGCTATAACTAGAACCTCCCTATCTCTGAATCTGCGTACCATGAAATCACGATCAGAAACCTGATATATATCATTACGTCAAACACATGTTAAATTATCAAATATAGCTGCGGGAAATGATATTTCTAATGATACGAAGAAGAGAACTCTACTCATCACAATTTTAAGAATAATATATTCTTATATTATTGGGTAAGTGTTGTTAAGGGCATTTGCGGAAAAGCCTTAGTCTGGAGCTATCTGGCATTCATCCTCAAATTAACTTTCTGTTTCCAGAAGTGATTTATCATAAGGCAATTTTAGTTTAATGGTTTTGAACATACTTAATAGATTATAATATTATACATAGTTTTTTATTCGCTTGCATCACCTATCCTGTAAAACGGGACCTCCCGCTTACAAGAGATAAAAACGTGAGCCAAAATCCTTTAAGCAGAAAAAACATGAGTGCCATATGACACTTGATCCCACTGTGAAAAAAATACTTGAAATGTACAGAACCCTGAGTTTACCAAAACTGTATGATGTAAATATTAACGAACTTAGGAGCATAATGAATCGTACCAATGTCCCTCAGGAAAGTGATAAGGTAAAGAGTGTTAAGGATATTTCATTCAAGAGTGGAGTAATTACCATTCCGTGTAGACTTTACGAACCTGAAAATTCTAGCAAAGGGTTGATTATATACTTCCATGGAGGCGCCTTCGTCTGGGGTGGCATTGAGACTTCAGATCCTGTCTGCAGGAGAATTGCAAATATTTCTGGGTTAAAGGTTCTATCCGTCGAATACCGTCATGCCCCTGAAAATAAGTTTCCTGATGCTGTGGATGATGGATTCAACTCATTTCTATGGGCATACAATAATTCTGAGATTTTAGGCATTGATCAGAAAAAAATAGTACTTGCAGGAGACAGTTCGGGTGGTAACATTGCAGCCACCACTTGTCTAAAGCTCAAGGATAATGGTTACTCACTCCCACAGATGCAGGTGCTTTTCTATCCTTTCACTGGACCCGATTTTTTCTCTGAGTCGATGCGTGAATACAGTGAGGGTTATTTTCTCAGCATGGACGAAATGAAATGGATCGGTGACAGTTACCTTAACTCCAGAAGTGAAGTCTTTGATCCGTATTTTTCTCCTGTTCTTCATGAAAATCTTGAAGGGATGCCAGAAACTCTCATCATCACTGCTGAGTACGACCCACTGAGAGACCAGGGAGAGATGTATGCCTCCAGACTATATTCTGCCGGTGTATCAGTAACTTCAATAAGAGCAAGGGGTATGATTCATGGGTTCATCGGATTATATACTGTATCCAATGCGGCTGATTCGTTCTTGACCATGGTGTTCAGTTTAGTAGGCATAAGACTAAGATAAGTACTTTGGCATCATTGACATACTCTCCTAGCTAAATCAACGGAGGTTCTAAGGTCGCTACCACTTATAATGTTGCCTATTTATGATATTAGTGTTCTCTTTGCATGCAATCGATCTTAACCTTGATCAAATACTGAAAGCAACGCTATGTGAACGAGGCGTTGGTACCAACATGATTAACGTACTTACATTAGAACTGAAAACTCTTACCTGAACGTTTACCTATTTGTTCCCACTTTGAACACTCCGTTAGAGTATTGTTAGAAACAACACATACAACAGATATCTCAAGTAGTTTGGCCTTGTATTATACTATTTGCCCAAGGTAATGAAAAGACCAGCTATTCAAAGGATGCCTGAAATTCCTGACCCATTTTTGTATTCTTTTTTTGTCTTTGAGACATTTCGACCTTAATTCCTATCCCATTCTGTTTTGCTTCATTCATTATTTTTTTGTCACTCTATCATTGATACCTTTCTCTATTATCTTTTCCGTTCTCTCTGTCATTTTCATCTTTCTGTATTTACCATTTTTCTAGAGCCTTTCTCGCATGTTTTTGTACCTTTTACAAACGTGTTCAGCCTGTTTACCAGGTTCCGGTTTTTCGCGTTGCTTGATTGCCCACTATGGAAAATTGACCTGTTGTATTACGGTCAACACCAATGTAAGTTTCAGATTCTATTATAGTATTCTCTGGAACATTCATGGGAATTTATGTAAAATCCCTGTCAAACTCGATCTGGTGTAAATTCTCAATATCATTCCGAACTGATAATTTATGGCAAAGTAAGAGATGGTACAGTTATTATCATGTCTTCACGATTGAGCTTGATCCCCTGTGCCGATATGATCGGCTTTACGCTTTTAACTTTCCTAACATTTTCGCTTCTTAAGCATTTCCTTAAAATTTAGTTGGATATCACTTAACTCAAATCAAATTGTTTGACATCTCTTGATTAGAAGGGTCCTGTGATTTATGATAAACTGTACTATCTGTGTTTCCTTGCTAAGTTCAAAGGCCAATCCTTTCCATGACGGGCATTATATACCAATATGGTACATTACTCTGATCCTCTATAGATTTCCTGACAATTTCAAGCGGCACGGCCATAACAGTTGATATAAACTTGGAATGTGTCCGCAGTGCTGGAAGTTTTTTCTTCAAAGGAAGAAATTTGTTCATAGGTCGAAAGAGATATATCCATTTGTCCTGCTAATCATATGAAATATACCTATCTTCGGATTAACATCAAATAGAAGATTCACATGATCTCAGACGACCTCCATTTCAGGTATTTTATATCTGTAATCATCTTGTTTTTCAAGAATAAGCCGCTTCAGCTTTTCATTAACTGGCGTATTTAAAGCACTTCGTCTGTAGATAGGCAGAATAACACACAATATTGGCAACTGTATGATGTGTGCAGGTCATCTATTATGCATTAGAAAAATAACAAACCATATAACATATTAAAACACTTAAAAGAAAACTAGAACATTTGGCCTATAATAAATAGATAAACTCCTAGTTTAATAATATAAAGCATCTATGACGGTATATTAACCGTAGTTGTGTTAAACAAAATAAGCGTTGGAGAGTGAAATTTAGGAACCAACTCCAACCTCCAAATTATGATAAATGCATTACATTCCAATTTCATTTGATAGATATTAATTTTATTATAACTATTTCTAAAACTGATGTTTGGATTATTAAGGAAACAGAAATCAGACGATATTGTAAAATATTATTTTACAATATACCAAAATTGGAAAAAATAGATTTTGAAAATGTGGTTCTATCTAAGAGGATTTGGGTCATAACAATCCTCTCTTCAATGGGTGTCTTTATGGATGGATATGCGCTTTCTATATTCTCCAGTGCATATATTTATCTTAAATACAGTTTCTTAAGTGTTTCTATAATTACATCCATAGCAGCATCTTCCATCTATATAGGAATGTTTGTTGGAAGTATAGTATTAGGAAGATTATCAGACCTGCTAGGTAGAAAGAGAATTTATGTGTATGATTTACTCATCACAGCGATTTTTCTCATACTTACGGGTATTTCTCACAATTTCATAGAATTTGTGGCGTTCCAAATTCTGGCAGGATTGGGGATAGGTGCAGACTATCCTATTAGCTCATCTATTCAAGCCGAATTTTCACCAAAGAAAACTAGGGGGAAACTGTTAGTTTTCAACATATTCTCATGGACATTTGGTTCTATTGCATTCTATTTAATTTCAATACCCATCGTTATGTTTTTTGGAGATGTTTCATGGAGAATTATGTACATTACCGGTGCCGTAATTCCATTAATTGTAATCATCTCCAGAAGAAATATACCAGAAAGTCCCTACTGGTTAATGCTGAACAGGTCTGAAGAAGAGGCAGAGACTGTAGTTAATGAAGTTAAGTCAGTGAACACTAAGGAGATAGTTTCACCTCCATCTGTACAAAGGGGGGAGCCAGAAATGAGGGGGAAGAATGGTGTATACCGGCTGATCCTTTTCACATCCGTAGCGTGGTTCTGCTATGACGTGGCAAGTTATGGTGTCTGGAATTATACACCTTCCCTTTTTATTCAGGAAGGTTCGTCTTACGTAGCAACAATTCTCTCAACACTGCTTGAAGAGATTCCAGTTTTCGCTGGTACAATTGTGTGTCTTCTAGCAATTGATAAGGTAGGAAGAAAAAAACTGGAATCTGCGGGATTTCTTCTCGCCGGAATTTCACTTATTGTCTTTGGCGTCATATCATTCCACTCAGTGCTTCCATTCTTTATGATATTCTCAGCATTTGCTTTAATGCATTTCTTCCACAACACAGGGCCAACAAATATAACCTATCTATATCCAGCAGAAATATTTCCAACTAGGATCAGAGGAACAGCCATGGGAGTTTCAACTGCTGCTTCACGATTGGGAGCCATACTTGGAGTGTTTGCCTTTCCAATCCTTATAAGTGGATTGAACATAACCTATGGTCTTCTTTT
The DNA here is from genome assembly GCA_021835265.1 of Thermoplasmata archaeon. Next base: position 964 of record JAKBQK010000261.1, on the reverse strand, counting down.
CTTTGCTATCTTCGAGATAATTGGCTTTGGTTTTACAGTGGTTCTGGCTCCAGAAACCAGAGGTAAATCGCTATCCTGAGCCAATACTACTTGAATCATATCTCGTTTAACAAACACTTTCTAGTAATTTGGCTCTTGAAGCCCGTTTATACCAAATTTAAATAGAAAAACTTTAAAACCTTTTAGCTATGTGGAAAAAAAGGTGAAACATTGGGTCGATTTCAGGGTAGATCATCTAAAAAATTTACAGGTGGAAGATACAAACAATACAGAGCAAAGAGAAGATCGGAGATAGGTAGGGAACCTACATTTACGAGAGTGAATCCAACTCAGAGGAAAGTTCTCAGGATAAGAGGAGGCAATCTTAAGGCAGCTTTGTTGAATGATAATTTTGCAAACGTGTATGATTCAAAACAGAAGAAAACAACAAAATCACAAATCAAAACTGTTAAAGCGAATCCAGCAAACCCACACTATGTACAGAGAAACCTAATGAACAAAGGAACTATTATAGTAACAGAATTAGGCGAAGCAAGGATTACTTCAAGACCAGGACAGGACGGAGTTATTAACGCTGTTCTTCTATGAAAGTAACTTTATATTCCCAATATTTTAACCCAAAAAATAGTAGAAGGCTGGGTAGGAAGATACCCTTAGAAGCAGCCAAGAAGTTCTCTGATCAAAAATTGCAGGATATCCTTAAAACACTTCGTATAGATTATGAAATAAAGGAGGGCTATTATCCAAGGGTACCCTATGAAAAATGCAATATATACAATATTGAGAGTAACCTAAAGAAAGGAACCGTTATAAAGATGATAGAAAGAAAGCTATAATCTATTTTTTTGCCTTTTTCTTCATTTTGTAGTAAGTTAGTGGATGAGTCATAAATTCTTTGTGACACAGTTCGTCATTATCCCAGTAGCACAGGTGATTTGACCGAAGTGTAACACATTTTGGTGGA
>JAKBQK010000008.1 GCA_021835265.1 Thermoplasmata archaeon | reverse complement strand
AGGGAAACTTCTTTGTAGATCAGCTGGAAGACAAGGTCATAGAACTGGGAAAGAAGTTATATAACGCACCACAGTTTGATCCAAGGCCAGTGTCTGGAACAAATGCCAACATGGGAGTTATTTTTGGCCTTACAAAACCCATGGAAAGGATTTGTGCTCCAGATCTGTCAGGTGGTGGCCATATAAGTGCCGCGAAATTTGGGGCTCTGGGCTTCAGAGGTTTAGACATTGTAAATTATCCTTATGATGAAGAAACCATGACCATAGACGTTGATGGGGCAAGAAAAACAATTCTGGAAACTAGACCAAATCTATGTCTATTTGGCCAGTCTGTATTCCTTTTCCCTGCACCTCTTAAGGAACTCAGAGATACCTTTCAGGAAGTTGGCTGCAAAGTGTGGTACGATGGCGCACATGTGGCTGGACTGATAGCAGGAAAACAATTTCAGGATCCTCTTAGGGAAGGGGCCGATGTTATAACTGGCTCAACTCACAAAACCCTTCCAGGACCTCAGCATGGAATGGTAATTGGGAATACTGACGAAAAAACCTGGAAAAAGGTTCAGAAAGGAGTCTTTCCAGGAGTCCTTAGTAATCACCATCTAAATACAATGGCAGCTCTTGGCATAACCCTTGCAGAAATGCTGGATTATGGTGAGGCCTATGCTCAGAAGATCATAGATAATGCCAGAACTCTTGCAGAAGAGCTATATGCCCTTGGCATGGACGTCCTGGCAGAAAAAAGAGGGTTTACCTCGTCCCACACACTTGTGGCTGATGTTAGAAAATTTGGAGGTGGAAAGGAGGTTGCTGAAAAGCTTGAAAGGTGCAATATTATACTTAATAAGAATCTTATTCCCGTAGATAAAAATAAAAATTCACAGGATCCAAGTGGAATAAGAATTGGAACTCAGGAGATCACAAGAATAGGTTTCGAAAAGAATGACGTAAAGGCGCTTGCAGAAATAATGATGAATATTCTTAAGAATAACATCAGTGAAGAGAAGGCAAAGGAAGAAGTCATGAATTTAAAGTCTGGGTTTAAACAAGTCAAATTCTGTTACGGAACAACTAATCCTTATGAATATATAGAATTATTCAAATAATTTTATTTATCTACTATTACATAAACTAGCGAAGTGTTTCATAACTATTTTTAACCTATTCAAAATGCTGTTATGTGAAGATTGGTGTAATTGGGTTCCAGGGTGATGTTGAGGAGCATATCAATATCCTGAAAATATTAAGTGAAAATGGAAGAAATATAGAACCATTAAGGGTGAGGAATAAAGACCAATTAAGAGAAGTTTCTGCCATAATAATACCAGGAGGGGAAAGTACAACCATTTATAAGCTGATAAAAGAGTATGGAATTTATGAAGATATAGTAGATAGTGTAAAACATGGTAAACCACTTATGGGTACCTGTGCCGGCATAATCCTTGCATCTTCAAAGACAAACGATACAAGAGTTGAGGGAATGGGCCTTCTTGATATTGAAATAGAAAGAAATGCATATGGAAGACAGGGAGAATCTTTTATTGATAATGTTGATATTAAAAATATAGGTAATTACATGGCTGTTTTTATAAGAGCCCCAGTTATTAAATCTGTTAACCATGGTGAAATAATGGCATACCAGGCCGGAAAACCAATAATGGTGAGAGATGGAAATGTGATTGGACTTACTTTTCATCCTGAATTAACAGATGATACAAGAGTTCATGAGTATTTTATAAGAATGATAGGGGGAGAGGGGGGTACTTCCAGTGGAACAAGTGAAGAAAAGGTGACTGTAAAATGAGAACAATTCTATATGATGAACATGTAAAAATGAATGCAAATATTGTTGACTTTCATGGATGGGATATGCCATTATACTATGAATCAATAATAAAAGAACATATGTATGTTAGGGAGAGATGTGGAGTTTTTGATGTTTCCCATATGGGTGACATATTCCTAACAGGTAGTGGAGCTGAGGAAAGTCTAATGAAACTTTTTCCATCAGATATATCAAAGATGAAAGAAGGAGACTGTTTATACACTGCTTTCCTGAATAATGATGGAAATATGATTGATGATACAATAATTTACAAATTTAACAAAGAAAAATTTCTATGTGTACCAAATGCTGCAACAACTGATAAGATACTGGATCATATATTGAAAAATAAAACTAATAACTGTGAGGTAAAAAATTCTTCGAGTGAATTATCATGTATAGCAATCCAGGGAAAGGATTCAGTTAATATTATGAAAAATTTAGGCTTAAAATTTCCAGATTTTTTCAAATTTTATGAGGAAAATGGAATGATAATTTCAGGCACAGGTTATACTGGAGAAATAGGATGTGAAATAATTATAAAAAATAATGAAGCAGTTAATCTGTGGGAAAAAATAGTGGATGATTTGAAAAAAATAGGATGTGGTCCTTGTGGTTTGGGTTCGAGAGATACTCTAAGAATGGAAAAAGGTATGCTTCTCTCAGGTCAGGACTTCAATTCAGATAAAAACCCATACGAAGCTTCTATTTCATTTATCTTAGATAATGATCATAATTATATTGGTAGAGAAAAACTCCTATCTAATCAGAAACCTGAAAGAATCTTCAGGGGAATTATTATGAATGAAAAAGGTTCATTTCCAAGACATGGGAATTTAATTTATGACAAATCTGGTAAAGAAATAGGTATAATCACAAGCGGAAGTATTTCTCCAATTCTTGGAAAGGGAATAGGACTTGGTTACATAAACAGAAATGAATCAAAAATTGATACATCAATTCTCGTTGGTATAAGGGATAAAAAATTCAATGGTAAGGTATCAAGGCCCAGGATAGTTCCTTAAGCTCCATTGGAAACATACCCCCCTCCCCCTAATATAATTGATTCATAATTTCTTGTCTCTTTTTCTTCCATAGATCTATTTCATAATTATAATATCCCTGCTCGTCCCTATTCTGTCTGATCTGGTCAAGTCTTTCGTTTACATATGCAAGTTCTCCCTGAAGCTTCATTCTCATCTGTTTATCTAAAACAGGCATGATCTGTCATTACAGATTATTTCAATAAGTTTGCTATTTTAATTAGATTTTTAACTTTATTATGTTAATACTTTTAGTTACATAAAAATTCTAGATCTTGCTTTTATCGGAAGTAAAATTATTTATATTGTTAACAATATTGATAACATATTGTTATCTTATTAAAAATTGATTTGGTGATTAAAATGATATTAAAATTGCTATTAGAGTTAACATTAAAATTAAATATAAACACAACATCTAATTTGTAATGATAAAATCAATCAAAAAAAGAGACGGAAAGATTGAGGACTTCGATCAAACAAAAATATCACGGGCAATCTACAAGGCAATGCTTTCACTGAAGTTTGGAAATATGCGAGACGCAGAAATCTTAGCTGATAAAGTTGTAAAAGAATTGAGTGCAAGAAAAGAGATCCCAACAGTAGAAAATATACAGGATACTGTTGAATCAGTTCTTATGGAAACACAAATAGATGGAAGAAAATTCAATGAAGTTGCAAAGGCTTACATTCTATATAGGGAAAAGAGAAGATTCATCAGAGAAGAAAAGGAAAGACTAGGTGTAAAAGATGATCTTAAGTTAACGCTAAATGCTGTAAAGGTACTTGAGGCAAGATATCTATTAAAAGATGAGGAAGGAAAAATTATAGAAACTCCAGATCAGATGTTCAGGAGAGTTGCAAATCACGTTGGAGTTATTGACGCACTTTATGATTATGCTAATTTCCAGAAAAAAGGAACGGTAAGGGAAGATGGGAAGAAGATATCAAATCTTCTAAACACACAGATTGAAGTTTTGGAAAGGGGCTTCAATGAGCTTGTAAACGATGGGGTATTAAAAGGTACATTCGGACAGTTCATGGATTTCATATACACAAAGCCAACCATCGCAGAGGACACAATAGAAAAATTCCACAAAATGATGAAGAGTCTGGAATATGTTCCAAACTCACCAACCATGATGAATGCTGGTGCAAGACTGGGTCAGCTTTCAGCATGTTTCGTGCTCCCGGTTGGAGACAGTATAGAAGAAATTTTTGAAGCAGTGAAACAGACAGCAGAAATACATAAGTCTGGAGGAGGTACAGGGTTTTCGTTTTCAAGGCTGAGAAATAAGGATGATATTGTTGGTTCTACAAAGGGAGTTGCATCAGGCCCTGTTTCTTTCATGAAAATTTTCGATACGACCACTGAAGTCATTAAACAGGGTGGAAAAAGAAGAGGAGCCAACATGGGAATCCTCAGATATGATCATCCAGATATAATGGAATTTATCACCAGCAAGGACTCTGAAAACACCATTCTTAAAAATTTCAACATTTCAGTTGGAATGGAGGATGAGTTCTTCGAAAAACTTGACAGTGATGGATATGTTGATCTCAAGAATCCAAAAACTGGAAAGGTTGTATCAAGAATAAAGGCAAGAACGATGTGGGATTCCATAATAACTCACGCCTGGAAAACAGCAGATCCTGGGTTAATTTTCCTCGATGAAATAAACAGGGCAAATCCAGTAAAAAATATAGCAGATATAGAGGCAACAAACCCATGTGGTGAACAGCCTCTTATGCCATATGAATCATGCAATCTGGGTTCAATAAATCTGGCTAAGTTCGTTAAGGAGGACAACACAATTGACTGGGATAGACTCAGGGAAACAGTCCATATGTCAACAAGATTCCTTGATAACGTTGTGGATGCAAACAACTTCCCTGTCAGGCAGATTAAGGAAATGACAAGGAAAACAAGGAAGATTGGGCTTGGAATAATGGGCTTTGCAGATATGCTCATCATGCTTGGCGTTCCATATGACAGCGAGGAGGCATTGAAGATAGCTGAGAATGTAATGAGTTTCCTTGATTTGGAATCACACAAGGAATCTCAGAATCTTGCCATTGAAAGGGGAGTTTTCCCGGGATGGTATGGTTCTGAATATGAAAAGGAAGACATACTTATGAGAAACTCTACTACCACAACAATCGCACCAACAGGCACAATATCTATTATAGCTGGCTGTTCATCATCAATAGAACCACTTTTTGCCATAGCATTTATGAGGCATGTATTGAATGGTCAGGAGCTAATAGAAGTAAATCCTTTGTTTGAGGAGATAATGAAAAAGAGAAATCTATACTCTGAGAAATTGATGCAGGACGTTGCAACAACTGGAAATCTTTCAAAGATAGACCTTCCAGAAGATCTTAAGAGGCTTTTCAAAACTGCCCATGAAATTGATCCAGAATGGCATGTACTTATGCAGGCAACATTCCAGAAATATTGTGATTCAGGTGTATCAAAGACCATAAATTTGCCTAATGATGCAACACCAGAAGATATTGGTAAAGCTTACAGGCTGGCCAAAGACCTACACTGCAAGGGAATAACTGTGTACAGAGACAGAAGCAAAACAGAACAGGTTCTCTATTCAGGAACATCAGGCAAGAAGGAAGAAGCATCAAAAGAAGAGAAGAAGGAAAAAATCGCCATTATAGAAAAGATGACTTCTGAAGGAAAGGAAAGAAAGAAAATGGATACGAAATACCTCAGACTCGAGGCCACGTTCGATCCAGCATGTCCTGATGGAAAGTGCGATAAGTAGTGGGCTTTCAAGAGATTAAGGAGGAGGTAATATCTAGAAAACTCCTCAATTATTCAGAGGAAATATATTCATCAAAACCATTAATCAATGAGATGCTTATAGGCCTGTCAAGAAAGAATCTATTTCTCACCGCTGTTAGAGATTACAGTAACAATTTTAATGTCAGAGAATTTGCAATTTTCCTTGAATCGCTTCTGGAGGGAAAGGGAAACGAAGATCAAAAGAAGTTTTATTACGAAGAAAATTTTGATGAGATAATAAAGTTATCAATAGAATGGATAAAAACGAACACAAAAGAAAACAGTCTTTGAAAAATCATAATCAATGTAAAAAGAAAATCTTATTAGCGCAAAACTCATTTATCTGTATTGGCAATAGAATCATTCCTAAACAGTAATGTCACAGTGGTGTATGATGGCAACATGACCCGCCTAGTATGCACTCTTCTTACATATGATGACATGGGCGTAATGGTAGCATATAGAAATCACAAGTTATTCATCCCGTGGAGATTCATTGAGGAAATTAGGGACGTAACAGAGCAGGACAGAATTGAAGACTCAAACAAATTGAAAGAAGAAACAAAGAAAAAGACAAATCCAGTAATTATTTTTTCAATAACAACATTGTTTATTGGTGGATTGGTTACATATCTCGCATATACTTTCCTGAGCCAGATACCGCAGTATGGGTTTCAGAGGGGAATTACAGCGGCAATTGCATCGCCAATTATAGTGGTTGGAATACTGGGTACATTCCTGGCAATTTTTGCAGGAAAGGGAAAAATAGCAACAGTCTTATCAATGGTGTCTGTAATCGCTGTAGTAGTAATACTGATATTTTTTGGTTCGTGAAAATATGAATATTTTATTAAGAAGTTTCACGATTTTTAAGATTTTTCAACCCGTAAGTTGAAAATGCATAAACTATCAGGAAGAAAATAATGAAGAAAGGCAGTATTAATATCTCGTCTATGGGTTTCACAGTTTCTATGTACCAGAATGCTGAAAATGAAAAAAGGAGTGATGAAACAACCACCTTCATTATTGCCTGCTTGATCTTCCTTATCTGTGACCTTAGTATTATGGAGAAAACTATTACAATCCCAATTCCAAGAAATATTCCGTAGGCAGTGGAAGAATAACTTTCTGGATAGAGTCCAACAAGAACAATAGCAGCCTCAAAAGCTTCTATAACACCAGCTGTGTATGCTGTAAGGGAAACTCCAGAATCTGATGGCTCTTCTTTATGGGACTTTGGAAAGCTTTTCAGATACTGGAATTTCATGGATCTTTTGGCACTCTTTGCCAGTCTTTGTGCGAAATACAGTAATAAGGTTGCAGAAACCAGTCTTACATAAATTAGAGGAAGTAGTGAAATTGCACTCCCTATAAAGGCCGTTGGAATGAGAACGGTGATTACACCAAGAGTTGCAGCAAGCAATGGAATATTGCTTTTAGCATCAACAGCTAGGGACATTGAAATTGCAGACGCTTCTGACATCTCCAGTACTATTATACCTGTTGCCGCAAGAAATATGGCAGGATCAAAGTATGACACGTTGCAGCATTGCATTCAAATTATAAAGTTTTTATGTTACTACACCATAACAACCTAATGTGTTCTGATTGTTTCGAGGAGCAGTGTAAATGTGAATACTGCGTGGAATACAGGCATCAGCAGGCATGTCCCGTATGCGGCCACCTTGTATTTCTTGACTGCTGCCAGGGATTTTAGGGAAAGAAATGGAACAGTGAGTTAGTATTATTGAAGTAATACACATGGAGATTTAACTGGGAAGTAAAAATCAGTGATAAAAGAGAAAAATTATATTTCTAATCTTAAATCATCCATGGTTGGTTGACCTACAGACATTCATATTAAGGGTAAAGAAGGCATTAAAGCACAATATAGGTAAAACCATAATTATTGCGGCATTTGTGCTAATATACAGTGTATTCTCTGAATATTACATAGAGAACCCTATTGCGAACTCTGGCATTCACTCCCTTTTTCAGTCCCTTTGGTGGACAATGCAAACAGTTACTACAGTTGGATATGGGGACGTCACAATTGTTGGATTTATGGGAAAATTAAATGCCATATTCATAATGATTATTGGTGTAGGAAGTTTCAGTTTATTACTTGTATCCATAGGCGCTGAGCTTGTGGATGCTAAGCTTCTCAAGAGATTTGGAGAGGTGCGAACAAAAATGAAGGATCATGTAATTATATGTAATTATTCAGAAAAGCAAGCAGACATAATTGAAGTCATAATGAGGGACAAAAATCCGTTTATTGTGCTGGGGCAGGACCCGCCAGAAAAGGAAAAAGAAAATATGGAATTTGTGAAGGGAAACCCTCTGGACTATAAGGATCTGAAGAGGGCTGGTATAGAAAATAGTCATACAGCAATAATATTCCCGAATGAGAAATATGGTTCGGAGAATTCACTGGCTGTAGATGCAGAATCAATTCTTATAGTGATGACAGTTAAAAAATTAAATCCTGAAATTAACACAATTGTGGAACTGATCAATAAATCAAGTAGAGAGCATGCCAGAGAATCAGGTGCGGACGAAATTATTGTTAGAGGGGAAATGAGTTCATCAGCGATTATTAAATTGATAAATAATCCAGGATCGTGGAAGTTCATTTCTGAGATATTTTCTAAGTCTGAAAGTATGGACTTTATGGAAATCAGGGAAGATGATTATAAGGGAAAAAGCTACAGGGAACTATATAAAATGGTAGAAAATGAATGGAGAAAAATAATCGCCATTAGGAAGGGTGATGAATACCTGTTGAGGCCTGAGGAGGACTCTGTATATCAGGGAGAATCACTCATTATTCTGGAGAAATCAAAGAAAACAATCAAAAATTAAATAAGGTTTGCAACATTGCAGTAAAAAAGGAGCAGAGGTTGTCGAGATTGGTCAAAGGCGCCAGATTGAGGGTCTGGTTTCGTAGGGATACGAGGGTTCAAATCCCTCCCTCTGCACTAGTATTAAAGTTTAAAACCTTTATTTACAGTTTTTTGTTGTTTTAGGATAATGAAGTTAAACAGGTAACCTCATACATAAGTACAATCTAACCAGAAATCAAAAGAAGAGAGCGGCTATAAGAGAAATCCCGTCCCTAACTTCAAGGGTCCTTTAATAGGACATAGGACGGATCATAGGAATTGTAAAATGGATTTAGGTATTCACATCCAATTTAGAATCATTTTGGCAATCAACAAAATCTGATTTTTGGAAGGCTAAATGTAGGTAAACATATTAAATTGATAAACAATCCA
>JAKBQK010000592.1 GCA_021835265.1 Thermoplasmata archaeon | reverse complement strand
TCTTGCCTGGGAGGCCAGATATGGCACCACTAGCTTCAAATATGTCACCATCAAGAGTAACAATTCTGACCCCTGTCATATATTTCTTTGCAATTTCTGCACTATCCACAAGAACAGTGTCCTGAAAGGTATACCAGATTGCATTTGCATAAACATCCTGACACTTGACCTGCTGGCTCAATAGAGAGGTCGTTCGATCCTGTTGAATAATAGTGAGTGCTTTCCCTCTTGGCCTCCCAGGCAAGATCTTATTTAAGGGAATGAAAGTTACACGCCCCAGTTTCTTTTCTCTTAATAATTCTATGCAATCCTGTGCAACATCCTCATTATCAACTACTATAGAGTTCAGTCTTCCTCCAGCTGCTGCCTCTACAGCCAGTGCATACTTTTCGTCATAACTTATAAGTTCTCCTATGGATCGGTGAATTCCTGAAATATCTCCTCTTGCCTTTGCTTCCATAATTGCGGAAATGGATTTATTGGCAAAACCCCTTGATCCCATTTCGGATCTCATTCTTTCAACTTCCTTCCCAAGGTTATCCATTTTAGACCTTGTTTCTGTTCTTTCCCTCTCCAATTCTTTGATCTGGGACTGAAGTTCATAATATTTCTTGCTTAAGGATTCATTTTTAGATCTGTTTCCACCTTCATCCTTTTTGATCTGGTTTAACTGCCACTGAGTTTCAGATAACCTGTATTTTTCATTGGTAAGATTCTCTTCCTTAATACCCAGTTTTGTCTCAAGCCCTTTGAATTTTTTTGACTCCTCAGACTCCTCTCTTCTTATTTTTTCCGTAATAGTGGAATTCTCTTTAAGTTGTTTTTCTATAACTGTTAACTCATCGGTTGCCTTCCTGTATTCTTCAGTTTTATTTCTTTGAAGCTCTATCTTTTGATTTATCTGGGCTCTGAGAGAAGTTTCCCTATACTTTAATTCTTCTTCTCTCTTCATCAGTTCATTAAATCCTTTTGCAAGATTGTCTATTTCCTCATCTATTTCCTCAATCTTACCTGTATTCGTTTCGATCAGAGCCCGTTCTTTGTCTATGCTGATGTTAATGTTTGAAGCACTTATTTCCGATCTTGCTCTTTCTAATTTTTTGGATTCTATTCCCTTTCTAATACTTTCAAGCTCTTTCTGAATCTTTTCTCCGATTCCTTTCTCAATCTCCATCCTCTTTTGTGCAAGAACTTCACGTTCTTTATCCAGATCATCCAGTATAGCTTTTATATCAGCAATTTTCTTTTCACTCTCTTCCATGGATTGCTGATGACCGCTGAGATCTATCTCTATTCCACGAATCTGTATAGATAAGGCAGTAGCTCTTAAATCCACAATATCGCTGTTTAGTTTCTTATATTCTCTCAGTTTTTCGGCTTCCTTTTCTATGACTGCAATGTTTTCTTCAATCTCTGTTCGCAGTGTTTCAGAGGCAAGTATTGTTTTATCGATCTCATCGATCTTTTCTTTTGCAGAATTTATCCTCATATTATATGCGTCTATTCCTGCTATGGACTCAAGCAACTTTCTTCTTTCATTTCCACTTACATAAATAAATTTATTTATGTCACCCTGGAGAACAAAACTATAGGAATCCAGCTGAATTCCGATATTCTCCAAAAATCTGTCAACTTCACTGTGTTTTGATCTCTTACCATTTATAAAATATGTACTGTTTATTTCACTACCATTCTCTTCAATAGTTCTAGATATTTCCACTGTTTCAAAAGATTCATCATCCCTATCTTCCACGAATACTGCTTTGACCTCTGCTCTGGACACTTTTTTATCCCCATTGGCCGGGTTATGTATTAAATCATCTAGTTTATCAGCCCTCACGGTTTTAGATGATCTTGTACCTAGTACGAACAGGAGTGAATCACCTATATTGCTCTTCCCACTGCCGTTAGGACCTGCTATCATGCTTAATCCTGGCCTAAAATCTATCTTCATTCCCTTATGGCAGAAAGATTTAAAGTTTTTAATTTCTAAACTGTATAGTCTCAAAGTGCACCCCGTCAGACAACTGTATGATATTATTAGACAAATATAAATATTTATGCATTGTTAATCCCCTCATTGCTGGTTTGATTTAGAAGGAGTTCTCTGGCAGATGTCTTAAGGTGCAGGAATTCACCTATGAGGATTCCCAGTGATAAAGCCAAACTTGCGTTGACTGCAGTCAGGAGATAAATATTTGTTGTATTAACAACAAACTCAAGAACAATTCTTATAAAATACAGCATTAAAGTTAGGAATAGCACCATTGTTGATCTTTTGTACATTAATACTTTTCCCTCCCAGTATACCGTTGATAATGATCCTATCCTATCACCAACAATAAATCCAGGAATGATTAAAATTAGCGCTATGAAATCATAAATAATAAATGAATACAGGACTGCCAAAAAATATACCAGTAAAAGTGAGTAAATTATAGGTGTAGTTATGATTCTACGGAATGAATACGGTCTACCATTAATTCCTCTTTTGATTCTTCTGTAAATAATTAGTCCGAAAATAGCGATCAATAGTATATAACTATAAACATCACTACCTGAGTTTGAGTTCTGAGTTGTAAATGCTGATACAAACACAAAATATAATGTATATACAATATATAAATTCATCATTTTAAAAAGGGTTCAAGAAATTGATTATACTGTTTTAGAATGAGAGAAAATTACCAGACTTCAGGATCCTGTATAGAAGAAAAGCGTAAAAACAAGATTTTAGTTTGTTTACTGAAACACCTGTGCTCACTTTAAGAAAGTAATAGTTGTATGCAATGCAAAAAGGAACAAACTTTGAAAGTTATTTGTAATTAACACTGAAAACATAATAACAAAGAATGAATTTTCCCTTCATGGTATCATCTTTCAAGGTTACATTTCTCGGGAGTGGCGGTTCCTGGCCCTTTCCCGGAAGATCATTACCTGCAGTTGTAGTTCAGTTAGATGATTTTGTATGCATGTTTGACTGTGGTGAGGGAACCCAAAAACAGATAATGAAAAGCGGAATTTCTTTCATGAAAATAGATAGCATATTCATATCTCATTTTCACGGAGATCATTTTCTTGGTATACTCGGTCTTATTCAGAGTATGTCATTTAACGGTAGGGAAAAGCCGTTAAAGGTTTATGGTCCACCGGGGGCAATTTCAGTTCTCACAAGGGCATTCAATGTTGGTTATTACTCTCTTGGATTTGAAATTCTCATTAATGAGATACCTTTTGGGGGAAAGCTTCAGACTGAATTTTTCACCATTGAAACAATCAAAGCAGATCACCCGGTTCCTGCAATATCGTATAAACTTACTGAAACTGATCTTATTAAAATAGACCCTGAAAAGGTTAAAAAACTGGGAATTGAATCAAACAAAATAGAAAAACTCCGGGAACTGGGGGAATTAAACATTAATGGAAGGATTGTTAAGTTAGAAGAGGTTTCAGCAGGGATAAGGAGAGGCAGGGTTCTGGTGTATTCTGGAGATACAAGACCAAACAAAGAAATGATAAACTTTGCAAGAGGAGCTGATGTATTAATACACGAGACAACAACAGATTCTTCTCTGGAACCTAAGGTGAATGAATTCGGACATTCGTCCTCAAGACAGGCTGCAGAAATAGCAAAAGAAGCAGAAGTAAAGAGTTTTTATCTTTATCATTACAGCCCACGGATTGATGATCCAGAGGTTTTGTTGAGGGAGGCAAGGGGAATATTTCAGAATTCGTTTCTTTCAAAGGAACTTTTATCTTTTGATGTGGCAAAGGGTGAGACTATTTACCAGAATTTCTGACTGTTCTGATTTGAGTCATGCGCTGTCTCACCTTACCAGAAATTTTAGTTTCAAAGGCATAGGTTAGAATGATTGAGATAAAGAACGAAATTACGTAGCTGAAGTCAACACCTGAGGTAGCGGAATAAAATGGTATGTGTATGCCAAAATAATACTGTATAGTATCCATGAATGGAATAGATATGATTATTGAAAGCAGGTAGGCAATGATGGGATTCCAGTTTATGTTTGCGTTGAAGCTTTCCTTTCTCCTAACAAGGAAGAATTCAGCTATCATCACCCCAATCCAGGGTGTTATCCAATAATCAAGAACGTACAGGAATCCTTCAAAATATGAGGAGAATGTATTGTAAAAGATAAAGCCCATAGAAACAGTAAGCACTCCTATAGCAAGAATGATATAATTTCTCCCATTTTTAAAACCAAGTGACCTGATCGACATAAGGTTGGAATATAAATTCAGTGAATTTGCTGCAAGACCACCAAGAAATAGGGTAAGCGATCCAAGTATCCAGAATCCACCAAGAAGTGGTACGAACAGATGGTTCGAAAAGATACCACTTAAGCCAAGGTCAACGCCCACGTAAAAACCTATAAGTTCCACCAGAAATGATGCTAATGCTGTACCTGCAAATGTATATATGAAAGCCTTTAGTGATGAATATTGACTCTTTTGGATATATCTTGAATAATCTGCTGCATAGGGCCCCCAGGACATTATGTACGAGAAAGATAGCATGATTATAGAAGCGAATGATATTAAGGAAAAAGTTCCAGTATAATCAGAGATGTACCTTGATGGACTCACAATGATTGAGTATGTTAAAATTACAAATAGAACTCCAAGAATCACTGACATTAACTTCTCGAATGTTTTTATGGACTTATGACCAAATATTATTGTCACAACTATTAAGATCATTACAATAATCAAAGATATAACTTCTAGAAGATTTATACCAAGGAAGCTTGGGCTATAAGAGTCCTGTGAACTGAGAATAAACTGAAGTGCTCTTGATGATATAATAAGATTTACGGACAACCAACCAATTGTATTCATAAACTGAAGCAGAGAAAATATTTTTCCACCCCCCTTTCCAAAAGATTTTTTTGATATTTCCATCTGCCCCATTCCACTTGTTGGACCGAGATGACTCATAAACGCAACCAGTAAGCCTCCAAAAATATTTGCTATTAATAGTGCCAGAATTGTATAGTAAACAGTAAGTCCGTAAGATTCTACAAGCACTCCAAGTGCAAAATCAGCCACAGTAAGATTTGAGCCGAACCATAGGTAAAAGAGGGCATTCGGCTTCATGGTTCTCTGCCCAGTTTCAAGCGTTCCGAGAAGTGTTTCATCTCTTAACTCTGTCATTGTTATCCCCTATCGATTAATTAAATTAAATTTATGTAAAGTTGAAATACGCTTAATCTTTAAAATATGCAAATAAAATAAAATATATATTAAGAGTCTATAGGGAAATGTGGATATTCAAAGAAAGATAGAGGCTATCCTATTCGCGACAGAAGAGCCTGTGGGTATAATGGAGATATCATCCATCCTTCTAGAAGATCAGAACATTATAAGGAAAGAACTTAGAAGATTGATGAAGGATTACAGTGCGAGAGAAACCTGCATAACCATAAGTAATGTAGGAAAAAAATATAGAATGGTACTTAAAAATGAATATTCAGATCTGGTAAAAGGAGTAGCAAAACCAGAGTTATCCCCTGAGCAGATCAGGTTGTTAACCCTAATACTAAACAATGACAGGACAATGAAAGGGGAAGTGAAGGAGAAGTTCAAAATGCAAAGTGACTACTTAATACACTCGCTGAAAAGAACAGGATTTATTAAGTCAATTAAATACCGAAATACAGAAATCTACGAATTAACTAATAAATTCTATAAATATTTTAACATGGAAAAAAATAAGATCCAGAAGAAAGGGAATGATGATGGAAGTGAAATGAAGGATGAGTGAAAGAATTGCAATTGTAGGTGGTGGTGGACGGGAGGATGCACTCGCTCGAAGGTTGTTTCAGGATGGAGCTGAACTCATATCCATAATGCCAAACGATAATCCGTCCATAAGGTCAATAAGCAGCGAGTCCCTGGTAACGAAAACCATGGATACTGATATGATAACAAGATATATAATGGATAAGAGACCGGATCTCGTATATGTAAGTCCAGATGGATATCTCGAAACAAATCTTGTGGATAAGCTTGAATATAACAAAATCAAGGTCGCAAGTCCAACTTCAGCATCATTCCAGATTGAAAGTTCAAAAATCTTCATGAGACAGCTGATGAAGAGGTATGGGATTCCTGGAAACCTGAAGTATGAGGTTTTAAATAATGAATACGATATTCAAAAATTGCTATCGAACACTAGTCTTGAATTTGCTATCAAGCCCTCTGGATTAACCGGAGGAAAAGGAGTAAAGATAACTGATCAGCATTTCAACAGCAGAGCAGAGGCAATAGGATATGCTCAGGAAGTTTTTCGCAGGGACAAGAAGGTACTTATTGAAGAGGCTGTGTACGGTGAAGAATTCTCAATGCAACTGTTTACGGATGGTGTAAATTCCATATTTGCTCCTGTAGCACAGGACTACAAGAGATTATATGAGAACGATTTGGGGCCTAATACAGGAGGAATGGGTTCAATAACAGATATAGAACTTAAGCTTCCTTTCATGAGGTCTGGAATTTATGAAAGGGCAAAAGATATTTCCAGAAGATTTGTAGAAGCACTTTTTCAGGATGGATTGCTTTTCCGGGGCGTTCTATATGTTCAATTTATGCAGACAAAGGACGATCTAAAGGTGATAGAAGTCAATGGTAGGCTTGCTGACCCAGAGGGAATGAACATAGTCACACTTATGGAGGGTGATTCAGTTGATTTATTGTTTAAGATAGCTGATGCTGATCTAAAGAACTCAAAGATTACATTCCGGAGGAAGGCCTCTGCACTAAAATATCTTGTTCCAAAGGGCTACGGTATTAACCCACAACCAGGCATTTTGAGCGTAAATACCAGTGATCTTCCGGATCATGTTCATATATTTTATTCATCGGTTGAAGGGGAACTCGATGAGGTTAAGATGTCAAATTCTCGTGCTATAGCCATAATGACAGAAGCCGATTCAATACCCGAAGCCTCAAGCATGGTGGAGCTAAACCTGTGGCGGATAAAAGGAGATTATTACATGAGGCACGATATAGGTACTCTGGAATCAATTAATAAAAAGATAGAAACCGCAAAAACCGGAAATTACAAATTCATTCATTGAATCTATCTATCCTTCCAATGACCCTCGGTTTTGCATTGGGCTTAATCAGGATATAATCTCCCCATGGAAGTACTGGCTTATCCATTGTAATTTTTCCATTTTCCATAATACCACGGGAGTAGATAAAGTGACCCGAAACAAATACTTCCCCATCCTTCCTGACCTCCTCTGGAACTGCCCTGTGGAACTGTATTTTTCCAGTTATTTCCTTCAGTGGAATTTCCTTTTCCACAGTAAGCGTTGCTCCCCTGTCTATGGATTCAATATCTGCATTTTTCAATGCTATCCCAACTCTTGATCCCGCTGGAGCCTCATCAAAATCAACGTCATTCATCTGAATTGATCTCACCTGAACCTGGACTCCAGCAGGGTTTAGATAAAGTGTTTGATGCTTTTTTAAGGTCCCATTTAGTACAAATCCTAAAATCACTGTTCCTACACTTTTAACTTTAAAGAAGTGATCTATTATAACCTTCACATCACCTTCTTTATTCAGATTCAAAGCATTTCTATCAAGGGTTTCTAGCATATCCATGGCATTCCCATCATACATTCTGTAATTTTTGAGATTTGAGCCCTTTATGATGTTATTCAATTTTTCAGTATCAGTGAAAGAATCAATCACGAATAATCCATTTTTTTTATTCATAAGATCAGCACATATTATATTTTCACCGAGAAATCCATCAAATTTCCTGCCATTTATGAGGCAGTAATCTGAAAGTGTCATACTATCCGTAAGGGAAGAAATTTTATCTGGGTATCTTAAAGGGGAAAACAGTGTTATATTTCCTTTCTCGTCCTTTCTTCCATAAATTGTTATATCACTTTCAGTGTGCTTTTTCACTATACTCTTAATAAAATCTTCAAGATCATATGCAAAAAGTTTCAAATCACTCATCTTTCATCATCTCCACGCACTCTTTTATAGTTTCGATCATCAGCATTGAGTTATTAGGGAGTTCGGCCCTCTTATATCCCATTCCCTTTTCTAGGACTTTATTTCCAAACAGAAAATCAAGATCGTATAATACTTCAAGATGATCATAAATGAATCCTATGGGTACAGTTACAACATTATTATACATACCATTCTCAATATTTTCAAGCACCTTATATACGCTTGGTTCCAGCCAGGTGTCACCGTAAGAACCCCTGCTTTGAAATGCAAATTCAAACTCCTTAATGCCCAACTTCCGTGCTATTTGATTGGACCAGGTTTTGAATATATTGTAATATTCACTTTCCTGATCTATTGAATGAGGTAAACTATGAGCACTGAAAATTAGAAAATCTCCCGGGTTATATACTCTTTTCACAGAATCAACCCAGAATTTAGTAAGACTTGGTGCATCTGTCATACCGCTTATGGATTGCACCTCTGGGTCATAGTCCAGTTTTTTTAGAACCCTGTTAAAAGGATCTATATAGCTACCCTGAATACTTGTGTTTTTGATAGGGAATAGTGGAAGTAGTTCAATTCTCTCATAACCAGTTTCTCTAAGTTTAATGACCAGCTCCTCGATGGATGGTTTCCAGTGCTTGAAAGCCATATAAACATCCAAATCTTCTATTGAATCTTTAACCTGATTCGTAAGTTTTCTTAAAATCTCACTGGAAGGAGATTTAAATCCAAATCTCGAGTATTTGTTTTCTGTCTCTTCTATGGCAAATTTTGGTGGCTCTCTGCCCCCATATACATCCCTTAGGTAATCCATTATGTCTTCTTTTCTTTCAGGGCTTCCATAAGCCATCATAAGTAAGGCGTTTTTCATTGTATCACTTCATGTATTTTCTTAACCAGTATTCTAACATTATCAGGATTTGTTTCAGGTAATATACCATGACCCAGGTTAAATAT
>JAKBQK010000546.1 GCA_021835265.1 Thermoplasmata archaeon | reverse complement strand
GTTGCCTTCGCATCAAATGTAAAAACCTTATTTGCAAGCTCGGCTGGCACAGTTTGATAACTTTCTTCTTCGCATCCCTTAACATCGCATTTCTTTTCAGACATGGTGATGTATATGTATCTCATTTATTATTTTTAGTCAATGATTGTAAATTATAAAATGGGAATGCCCGGAGTAAGCTCCCTTCTGTTCCCCTGTAAAACAGGCTGGCAGCATTCGACTATGGCCATAAGGCACGCTGCGTCCTACCCGACCCTCAGAGTGGTCTCACGGGGTCTCTTTGGACTTTCTCCAATCAGGTCGACTGTCCCATCATCGATCCAGGAAACGTCATCCTCAGGGAATCATTCTTTACCTGGAAATGTTTCTTTCTTTTGTCGTTGCCATTCCTCTCGGAATACCTGCATTGCAGGCTGATACCCACCCAGGAGGGGAGACTTTCCTCACTCCACTGGAGCGTAAGCTGCCCTCGAGCTTTCCCAATGGTCATTAGAAGTTAATTAATTAAAATGTCGAAATGAAAAATATGTATTCGGTATTAAGTTAGGAAATACATCATTAGTTTCATAAATTTTCATATTATTTTGTGATTTTTTAATATATTTTTCAGGGTCAAAGATTGTACTATACCTCTGTACCATAAGTTAGTTATTAACCCCATCTATGATAGGAGTATGAATAAAATAACCATAGCAGCAATAGCAGTGGTGTTTATACTTGCAAGTGGGAGTGCAATATCTCTTGCTTCCAGTGGAAACATCAATGGAGCAATAACCACGAAAACTATTGATGGATACTCTGTATCCTATAATAGCACAAGTGGCTTTATAAAGGATGTATCATATGAATATATGACAGGTGGCCATGTGACTTTGGCCAGTGGCATATATGTCAATGGAACACAAATCAACACAAACATGTTCCTGAAAAATGAGATATCCCTGGATAGTGGGAGAGTGGTCATATTTGGAAACAATGTACCTCAATCCATTGGAATAATGACAGGTTCAACTGGACACAGCAATATGGATATACACCTCAATGAAAGTGCAAGAGTTTTACAAAGCAATTTCAGGTTGAGTTCATCTAGCCAGTTCCAGTTCGGCGGAATGGGAATGAAAACATACTCTGGGATGCAGTTCAGATCCTATGAAATTATGAACGGAAATTTCTCAGGGGTCATAGTAACAGATGGAAAAGTTTCACTGACAGGGAGCAACTCAAACACAGTAATGAGCATAGAACAGGTTAACAGCACATTTATGGAAAAGATAACACCTTTATTCGCTGTGTTTGTTACATCACAGAATATACAGAATTTGCTTCAAAACCATAAAAACCAGCTACTCAGTAATAAATTCGCCTACAATGCCACTACCGGAAAGGTTGTGGGAAAGTATGTGAGTTTTCAATTTAATAATTCAACCAATACTGTAAGCAACATGAATTTAACCAGTCACAGCATAAACTCAACCTTATTTTCCTCGGTGAAAATATCAGGAAATGGAACAATTGGTAGGGGATTCAACATACCATCATTCAAAATTGGAAGTGTGGATACATACGGTTCAATTTTCTTCTACGCAAATGATACTTACATAATGACAGTACATGACAATCCGGTTGCACAGTCCTCATACATTGTAAATAATGGTACAATAATCTTTTCACTGCCTGATCATAGCAATGTGTCTATGCTCAGAATGAACGGTTTTGATACCCGAGTTAATGAATCAATGGTACTATCAGGATCATCTTTCCAGGAAAAGGAAATGTTTGGTCTGAACAACAGGGTAAGCTTTGGAACAGAAGTTTTAAAAATAAACACACCGAATGTTACAGAGATGATGGTAGTAAATGGAGGAAATATTACAGTGAAGAATAACTCAACCATTACAGTAAAAACAGGTAAATACGCAATGATAAATGTTGTAGTTCCACCTGGATTGCATAATCTTGGAAAGTATGAGAAAAGACTGGATAACGCTCTAAGTTCAGGTAAAATCGCAGCTGAACTTTCAATTAATGGAAACACAAATTCACAGAACTTCACAATGTCATTTAACTCCACAGTGATCACAAATATAACATCTATAAGCTCAGGTCATGCGATCATATCAGTGAGGGCACTTCCCGGACATAAGCAAGGAACTAATGTGGTAATATTCCTTTCCAATACTTTTCTGCAGAATTCACATAATGTCTACATCAAGTTTGATGGAACAGTCATAAGCTCTATGAGCATGAACGGGCTTTTGAATGACACAAGCTCAGTTTCGGCAGCCTATTCTGTTTACGCTGAGAGTAACGGTGATCTTGTAATAATGCACATTCCTCACTTTTCAAAACATACTATAGAAGTATCTAACACTGAATTCCCATCTACAACCGCAACAGTCAGCTCACTCTTAATTCCAGTAATCGGAGTAGTAATTGCCGCAGCCGTCATAGTTGGGGCAGTCGTTTTCATTAGAAAAAGAAACAACTGAACTCTTTTAAAATTTAATTTTTTATTATATCTTCAAGTAAAATTTTTCTTGCATATTTTCTGGAAACAAGTATTTCTGTTACTGTATCTGGGAGGAAGACTATATCACCCTTATGAAGATAAAAATCTCCAACAGACGTTGCCACAGGCAAAAAGTCAGCAGTTACAGAAACAGTTGACATTTTTTCAGCCTCTGTTCTGATCTTCTGGCCGTTCTCAATTTTTCGTTCCTCATCACCTGTTTCTGGAGTGGAAATACTTTCTTCATTTTCTTCTTCCTTTCCTGGTTCCTCTTCAGGTTTAATTATTCTCTCAAGATAGGCCATCATTTTGTTGTGATTTTCCATTATGAATGTTTTTTCCTCAGGTGCCAGAGGCTCATAAGTCTTCGAACTGATGTCAAACAATGAATCTCGAAGCAGTTTTTCATATCTCTTTAGAAGGAAATTTCTCAGGTTATTCTCCAGTTTTTCCTTCTTGTCCATGATCTTTCTGTAATTCTCTATTCTTGATTCAGAAACGCTTTTGGCCGCCATTTCATTCAGGGTCGTAAGCGCTTCCCTTACTTCAGTATAAAAGCTAGGTTTTATCCTCTGAATAGACTGGCTAGAACTCTCTATTCTGTAGTATTCTCTTATTTCTTTTGTAATCCTCTCTATTTCTACTATTGATAAACCCATCTTTTCTGATCATATATCATTCTTGTTAAAAAATATATATTATTGTAGAAGGCATTTGAAGGGTTCACTTCCAAATATTTCTAAAGGGAGGTCTCTGAAGGTATTTTTAAATGTTTGTTCCCATGAATCAGGATAGTTCTGCCTTATCATATTTGCTCGAAGCGGAACAGAATCCGGTGGAAGAAATCTATTGTCATCTTTTGGATCATTTATATAATCGGTCTCCAGAAGAAATTTCTTTTTGGTAGAAATCGATTCCCTCACAAACTTTCTGGTAGCTGGAATTGAAAAATTCATTTTTGAATCTTTCAAAAGATTTGATGGTAGAGCATGATGCTTTATAATCTTCGTTGGATTAAGACCATTCCTCCTTGCAAAATCTTCCATTTCCTCTATTCTTGCATTATCCAGATCTTCCGTATGCAGTATTGCAGGGCATTCCAGTTCTCCGCATCTGGAAAATGCATATTCCAGAAGATTATTCGATTTATCTATAATCAAATCTGAGACTGGAAAATGAGGCCTACCTATTTCTCCCATGGCATTGGTGACTCCCTCCTCAATAAGTTTTGCCGCAAGATCTATACCATTTCTAACAATATTCTCTGAATCCAGATTCATCTCAGAAAAATGATTGTAATCTAGAGGATACGGTCCAAGAGTGACCAGTACTGTCAAACCTGTTTCTCTTCTTACAGCATTAGCCATGCTGATTGTTCTTTCATAGATTGTTTTATAATAATTCTCAGATGGGAGAGAGTAGTCTGGAAGATTGGTAAGATTGATTGCATTACCTCCAGCCTTCTTGAATCTTCTAGCTCCTTCAAGAAAGTTATTTTCATAATTGAGGTGAAAATGATTGTCAAAAATTAGATAACCATCCATTAGAAATCAACCAGTCTCTTCTGCCTCTTTTGATTTCTTATAATCCACGACAGATCTTTTGCATTTTCGATACCCAGTTTGGATTCCTTTAAGAATTCATCATTAGAAGAAAATCTTACTGGCCTGTTTTTTAATGCTTCTCTGACAGAACTCCTTATAACCCATACCCCTAAAGGAGAATGATATTCTGAACCAATGGTTCTTACAACGATTACAGAGGCCTGTTTTCCTATGGACCTGAGGTATCTTGCAACCGATAATCTTGCTGCATAGTATGCTCCCGTTATATTCGAAGCATAGTTAGTTCTTCCCTTAATCCCTTCATAATCAATGGAAACAGAACCCTGACCCCACAGGGAACCTCTATTCCATTGTTCCAGCATTTCAAAGGAGAAAGGTCCTGGAAAGAGTACAACCTGAAATGAATTACCCACATAGTTCATGTTGAATTGCATGATATCCGAGATCCATGGTGAGTGAATTATATCCTTCTTTAATTCTTTGAAAAGAATATCATCAGTAGCAGTTATTGCCCATCTTGTGGGCACCATCTTCCTCTGGTGATCTATTCCTATCAAACCACCAGCAAGTATATTCTGCAGATATTCTGGCTGGAATCCCTCCTGGAATAGTTTAAACAGGCCTTCCGATGATTTTAGATCATTATCTCCATGAATGTAATCAACCATCCTTGGTATCTTAGGGTTTCCCGTAACTCTAAGGTTTGAGACCATTGCAGTCGATCCAACCGGGGTGTCAAAGAAGTCACCCGTGTCTGGGCCATGCATGGAGAAATGTTCAGTCTTGAATGCAATTTCAAATGGTTTTATGGAAGAAGCACTTTCCAGTATATATTCGTGAAATTTTTCATCCGGTCTTCTAATCGACATTTTTGAAGCCGTTCTATAGACATTCGAATTCATGGAAATCACCTCTTCCAGTTTCATTCCAAATCTTTCCTTTCCGTAATCAAAAACATCAGGATTAAAGAGGGCAGTTGGACCGGCAAGAACCTCCGGATAACCATAACTACCAACAAATATGCCAGGAGGTGTGTCAGCTTCAGCATCTCCGCTGACCATTTTTAACTCTAGACCACTGGATTTTAAATTTTTTATTATGGGGCAATATCCAAGTCCACAAAGATTCTTTTTTGCCTTACATGAACTGCAATACGGAAACACTATGTTATACATGAATAATGAACTAATAATTTTATCTTTTGTGTAACGAATAATTTTTGCCATGAAAGGAATATTAAATCTAACTTTCACTTCATATCAGAGTGTAATGTATGAAAATTCAAAGTCAATAGAGCAGGTTGGCTATGTAAAGAGAAATGTGTTATTGTTCATATCATTATTAATAACGTGTAGGTATTAATTGGTTCTTCGAAGGGATATTACATAGATTTTCTTCTGAAAAATTTTGAAACTTTAGTATGCGTAATCATAGGCGGGTACAAACAAACACTCTCTTATTCTAACAAAGGAATATAGACCAGTGATTCCTCGCAAAATAAGAATCAAGTCATATTAATAATACAGACCGGTTGATGCAAAGCAACAAAAGGAAAAATTAGAAAAGATTTATTAGAGAAACATGTTAAGGGAGTTAAGGTGAAAATAAATGCAACAGGGACAAATGGCATACGATAGAGCAATTACAGTTTTCTCCCCTGATGGGAGACTTTTTCAGGTTGAATACGCAAGAGAAGCAGTAAAAAGAGGTTCCACTGCTCTTGGAATCAAGTTCAAAGATGGTGTGCTTCTTATCTCAGAAAAAAGACCAAGAAGCAAGTTAATGGAACAGAACTCTCTGGAAAAAATTCAGTTAATCGATGATTTCGTAGGCTGTGTTACATCAGGTCTTGGAGCCGATGCAAGGGTCCTAATAGATTTTGCAAGAATTGTAACACAACAGGAAAAGGTTAGCTACGGGTCTCTGGTAAACATAGAAAATCTTGTCAAGAAAGTAGCAGACCAGATGCAACAGTACACACAGTATGGTGGAGTAAGACCATATGGGGTATCTATAATATTTGCAGGTATAGATCAGGTAGGAGCAAGGCTCTTTGATTCAGATCCATCTGGAGTCATTAACGAATACAAGGCAACTGCAATAGGAGCAGGGAGAGATCAGGTTCTTAACTATCTTGAAAAGGAATATAAGGAAGACGCAGACGAAAAGACAGCAATTGGTATTGGTATTGCAGCACTTAAATCTTCAATGGAGGAAGGAGCAGAATACAAGACTCCAGAAGTGGCATCAATCAGAAGCGACTCAACTTTCAAAATATTTACCAAGGAAGAAATTGAGAAACTGGTAAAATAAAGAAAAGATTTTAAACCAATATTATTTTTATTACACCATGAACGAAGCAAAAGTTATTAAGGATGTTTTAAAGGGAAATAAGAGTGTAGCGGTAGTCGGAATTAGCAATAAAACTGACAGGGATAGTTATAAAGTTTCCAAATATCTAATGGATCATGGTTTTAAGGTAATACCAATCAACCCAACTTTTGATCAATGGGAAGGTCTCAAATGTTATCCGGACTTAAAATCAGCGTCAAAGGAACACAAGATAGATGTTGTAGATATCTTCAGAAAGTCAGAGGCAGTTGTTCCAGTTGTGGAAGAATCCTTAACCATAAAGCCAGAGTTTATATGGATGCAGCTTGGTGTAGAGAATATGGAAGCGGCAAAACTTGCTGAAGAAAACTCCATAAAAGTCATAATGAATAAATGTATTATGGAGGAACATAAGAAAATGAATGTCGGGGTAGCCTAGCCCGGTAAGGCGGTAGATTCGAAATCTACCGCTCTTGTAGCTCGGGAGTTCAAATCTCCCCCCCGGCGTAGAAGTTTTTTTAATGAAATACTGAGAAATTTTAACTAAATCGGTTTCTCTTGTGAATCGTTATGTTCAAGAAACTCACTACTCAATACAGTACATACAGGAAACGTATGCAAAGAAGAGCAGACTTATAGTGCAAGTTGATCCAGTTCTTCGTATTTTTTATTAAGGTAATGAAGTGAGCTCCTTAAAATTTAATTTGATAATTGTAAGTACTTAGAAATATCAAGTTTATAACGTAAAATAAACGATTTTCACCCTTATTAAAACTCCAATTATAACACTTTTAAGCATTGGAAAAATTTAATTATGAATAGATATTATTATCATAAAATAGAGAGTTGTAGATAGGAATGATAAATTTGGGTATATTGGAATTACTATTAGTGGTAATAGTCATGTCTGAAATTACCATTTTGGTATACAGTCCGCTTTCAAACAACAAAAAACTTAAGAAAAGATTCGATATATTTCTTTTTAGACGGACGTTATTTGGATTTTATAATAGAGACATAATAGCCGCTTTTGGAATCGCATTGTTATTTTTTGTTGCAGGATTTATACCTGTTAATATGTACGGAGTATATTTAGAATTCTTTTTAGGTTTCATAGGATTAATATATATGTTGTCAAAAATAATAGCATCAGAAAAGGAGATAAAAAGAATCACTGGTAATTATTATTTCTTCCCACCAGAAGGAATTTACCGTTAGAAAACACTAACTTCACATTTATTTAAGGACAAACTCGTGTATTTTTGATCAAAATTCACATGAAGAGTAAAACTAATTTATTACCTGGGAGCCATAAAATGAATTATAAATTTTATTTTGTAACAAATTGGTAACTGCGTGTGATTATGGGGAATAATACCCTCTATCAGCACTAAAGCCACCCAATAAGCAAGACACAAGGTAAAGTTAAACAAAATTAATAGGGAAATTCTATACACAGTAAATATGAACTATCCATTTAAAGTGGTATATGTTAAAAAATCAGGGCTTTCATAAAAACTTAGATTTATCTCTTTTTAGAAATCTCAATTGATTTAGGTGTAAATGTGAAATAGTTCTCCAATTCTTTAGCAATTCCAACATTTAACTATGGATATATTTGCACTAATTTCAATTTCATGATATTATCTTCATCTTTATTAAATTGGAAAAATTTCGGGTATTCTAAAAAAGCATCGCTTATTAGCATTTTAATCGCGCGGATAGACCCTAGTATTTTTGAAGTTTCTCTTAAAAAATAGACTCCTATAAATCATATTAACGAAGTGGAATTTGGTTCAAAATACTAAGTAATATGAGTCGTGAGTTATGTATTTATCCTAAGTAATGTAAAATAATGTAAAAGTTTAAATTTATCACAGGAATGTATTCTGTATGTCTAAAATAGGGCTAAAAATAGATGGGATGACCTATGAAAGATTAAAATGGTTAAAAACTAGATTTGAGTTCGTATATGAGAATAACATGAGCTGGGACGAATTCTTTCAGGCTATTGTCAAGGATAGCCTTCTCATTCTTGCCCAGGATCTTATCAATCTAAAGAAAGGAAAATTGACAGTGAACGAGATTTTAGAGCTATTAAGTGGATCTAATGACTCTATAGCAGGTGAATTAAAAGCTCACATGATCAATGCAGGGCTGATATCTCGTGGTGATATTTCCACACAATGAGGGATTAGATGACTGAACGGGAGAAACCAAAGGTCAGAGTAACATTTTCAGAGAACAGGAGGCGGGTAAGCCCGGTGCACTATAAAGATTTTCTAAAATACTTTATAATTTTAGCAACCACGATAGTGGTATCAGAATTTATTCTAAATTTTTCAGGAACACTGAGTTTTGGCATTAACGAGGCCTTAATAGATTTCTTTGCATTAACTGCTTCATTTATTATTATTGGCTTTTTCACTATACCTGTAATGAGGACTAAAGAATACAAGAGCAGGAGTCTTGCAATCTTGGAAATTGCGGGGGGTCTTGTGTCAATCCAGATTGCTTGTTTAGTAATTTTTTATCTTCTTTATCCAAAACTTAATTCAATATTATATTTTTATG
>JAKBQK010000440.1 GCA_021835265.1 Thermoplasmata archaeon | reverse complement strand
ACGGAGAGTTGATATGATAGAAAAAGTCTCTGTAGTAATAACTGCCCATAATAGAAAAAAATATCTTTTGGAGGCAGTT
The DNA here is from genome assembly GCA_021835265.1 of Thermoplasmata archaeon. The sequence goes on along the minus strand of JAKBQK010000440.1, from coordinate 8,935 downwards.
AACTCAGTGTTGCATCAGGTGAATCCTGGTGTTGAAATTGAAATCGTGGTAGTGAAGAATTTCGTTGACGATAAAATAGATTCTTTCCTCATGAATTCTGGTGCAGTGAACATATATACAGATGAAGAGAGTTTTGGAGGTAAACTCTCCCTTGGAATTGATGCATCTTCAGGGAATATAATCTGCTTCCTTGATGACGACGACATGTTTAATCCGGTTAAGATTGGGCTAATAAGAAAGATTTTTGATGAAAACAAAGGGCTTTTATTCGTTCACAACGATATCCAGATCATTTCTGAGGAAACTACATGGAATACCGCTCGGACTACTAATGAAGAAGCGAGTAAGTTTAAAGTATACAGTAGCGAGAAACTAAGTAGGAGAGAATGGGGAAAAATTCTATCTTCCAGAGCAGACTGGTACGTATCATGTGCTTCCATGGATGCGCCATTCGCAAAATCTATTTCACAAATAGTGTATCAATCTAATAGAAGTTTAGATAAGATCCTGTTTCTTCTTGGTACAGGTAAAGAGGCATCGTTTGGACTTTGCAAAAATCGACTTACTATGTATAGAAAGCATGAAAGTATTACTGGACTTAAAACGGATGTCACAGATTTTAGAAACAGGAGGCTAAAGTTCACCAAAGAGTCAATTGAAAATTTAAGAAGAACTTTCAAGAGTTATATAAAAGGAGTGAATAATTTACCGTATAACTATATGCTTTTGAAGATGGAGGGAAATTTAGCAATATACGATAAATATAGAAGGGGCAAAACTTTTAGAATAATGACCGCTGAATTAAAACATTTTATAAGATATGGTGGGGAAGAATATGCCTTACTGTCGATGCTTCTATTTTTAAATATTTTTTCAAACAGGCTCTCTATTAGAGTATTTCGGTATATCCAAATAAGAGATATCTAAATATTTCTGGAAAAGAACTCTGATTCGATCTTATCGATTATTGTCTTGATCTTGCTAGATTTTTTGTGCTTATTTATAATCCACATACCAAAAACTGAAAGAAACATTTTTGGGATGGTCTTGAAGACCTTAAGTTTTGAACCGTGCTCGTTGTTCCATTCTATACCGACTTCAACCGGCTCAAGGCCATATTCCATGGAGTGATAGATTACAGAGACATCAAATGCCCAGTCAAAAACCCTTACCTTTTGTATTATCTCCTTTAATGATTTTGATCTGAAAACTTTAAGGCCACACTGTGTATCCTTGATGTCCATTCTGAATAGAAAAAATACGAAATAATGGAATACCCTTCCAAATATGATCCTGTAACCTGGTTGCCTTACTTTTATTTTAGAACTTCTCATCCACCTTGATGAAACAACAAAATTTCTATCCGTTAGAAGAGTTGACAACCTATTCACTTCTGAGGCGGGAATAGAACCATCTGCATCAACATATGCTATTATATCTCCAGTAGCCTTTTCTATTCCTTCCTTAACCGCTCTCCCCTTTCCAAGCCTGTGATTGTGCTGGATTACCTTACAATCAGGACAGATAGATTCTACGATTTCAGGTGTTCTATCCGATCCGTCAAAAACAACAATAATCTCCTTAAGATTTTCTACAGAACCCTTAATGTCTTTAATGGTAGAAGCAATGCGAGATTCCTCATTGTATGCAGGGATAACTATAGATATTGTCTTATTTTCCAAGTTATTGAGTATTAATCAAATGGTTTTAAACTTTATTACGAATTAAAGAAATAAATAAGCATATTATTATTTTTTAATGTGATTTAACTACTTAAAACTGATTGTGCTCACATTAATTTTAGTTTATGAAAACTCAGCGAAAGTGGGATTTTTTATATTATGGTCATAATTAATTTCTCCCAAGATACTTCCTTGGAATTGCTACCAGAAACAGCATTAGAAGTAGGAAGGCGACAATAAGAGAAATATACTGATTGTTTAGTTCCAGTTTTGGTATATACACGTTGCTTGCGCTGTTTCTGGTGGATTGAAGGATAACGGGAACTGAAGTGTTACCTTCTATTGTTATATTGAGATAGTATGGCAAATATGTATTATTACTGAAATTTATTTGAAATCTATAAAACCTGTTTTCGTCCACTTTAAAACGTAGATCTGAAAGGTTGGATCCTGTTACATTCATTGCCAGTCCTCCATTGATGTAGAATCTTCCCGATGGAGTTATATTTGAATTTGCCTCAATTAGGATAAATTTTATTTGCGTGTGTTTCAATGGAAGTAGCACCTGATGAGATGAAACCTCCGTAGACACGTTTATTTTAGAAATGGAATCATTTATCCCGTTCGTTCGATCTCTTAAAATGTTATGATCCTGTGTCTGATACAAATATATGGATGATAACCCGGAAATAATAATCATAGAAATTAGAATGATTGTTATCAACCTTGGCAACCTGTTCATCAGAATAAGGAATTTAAACTAATACTTAAACTGCATTGTCCATTGAGAGCAAGAAATATTTAATCCCATTGGCCGTGCTTTAGTACTACAGCTTTTCAAACTCATCTTTGAACCAGTATGCGTCCCAAGGAGAAACAATAAGCAGATCACCATGTTCTATTTTCTCGTGTACTAATTTTCCAAGGATGCACATCCTCCTATCTTCGTACAGGATTTTGTAATCTTCTGGCATAGCATTTGAGTAAAATATAAAAAATGCCCTGAAAAGAGACATTGTAATCTCAGAATTTAAGGATTCAACAGATTCGTTGATATTTTCCACGTACTTTGCAATCGTTTCAAGACCTAGTTCAAGGACTTTCCTCTTTACCTGTAGGTCAGTCGATTGTCCTTTGTCTGGAACTTTTCCTGCAAAATCGCATTCTACAACATTGACTGGAATATTCTTGAATGCTTCGGTCAATTTGTTCCTCACAGATTCACTGTTAGATTCCAGACTTATGAAAATTCTTCCGGGGTTCAATCCACTTATTAAACTAACAAGCTCTTTTAATGATTTTTCCCTGTTTTCCTCCTTTCCTGGTGAATATATAATAACTTCAAGCTTACTCAATTATTTCACCTAGTATAGCCTTATGGTTTCAAGGTTCCTCAGGGCATGGGATTCTATACCGAATTTCTGTCTAATCTGCCTTGCGAAATCCTGTGCATTTTCACTTTCCCCGTGATTTACAAGTATTCTCTTTGGTTTTGGCATCATTGTTGCAATATATGCAAGTAATTGCTTTTTATCTGAGTGTCCAGAAAACCCTTCAGCGGTCTCAACGTTCATATTTACTGGGTAGGTTGTCATTTTACCACCCTCACTCAGGCTTACTTCCTTTGCTCCTCTCTGCAACCTTTTACCGAATGTTCCTTCAGCCTGATAACCGACAAACACCAGAGAATTTTTTGGAGAATCTGACCATGCTTTAAAGAACTCCATAACTGGACCACCATTCATCATACCTGAAGTTGCAAGGACAATATTACTTTCAGATGAATCGCATATCTGCAATCTCTGTTCTCTAGTTTCTACCTTCTTAAAAATAGGGCTCATAAATGGGTTTTCTCTCTGAATCATGATCTGTTCCCGCAGATTTCTGTTCAGAAACTCTGGGTATGCTGCATGAATTGCTGTAGCCTCCATAATCATTCCGTCGAGATATACAGGTGTCTGTTTTATTGCTCCTGTTCTCATGGCTTCTTCAAGAACCATCATTACCTCCTGGCTCCTTCCTACTGCAAAAACAGGAATTAGGACTGAACCACCTCTTTCAAATGTACGATTTATTATATTGACAAGAATTTCAGATGCATCCTTTCTTGTCTTGTGGTAATCATCCCTTCCTGAATAGGTACTTTCCGTCATGAACGTTTCCACTCTTGGAAACTTATTATTGGCAGGATTAAAAAGCCAGGTCTTTTCAAACTTGACATCACCACTCAACACCACATTGTATAATCCATCTCCTATATGCAGATGTACAGATGCTGATCCAAGAATATGACCAGCATTGTAAAATGTAAGTCTCACATCGGGAGTAATGTCAGTTGTTTCGTTATTTCTCAGTACTATAGTTCTCTTCAATTCCTCCCTTATGTGTTTTGTTTCGTATGGAGCTTTATAACCCTCCATATGCGCTACCTTTATGAAATCGTTCTGGAGCAATACTGCAAGATCTCTTGTGGGCTGAGTCATATAGATTGGACCCTCATAGCCATACTTGTATAGCATTGGTGCCATTCCTGAATGATCTAGATGAGCGTGCGTTAGAATTACTGCGTCAATTGAACTCAATGGCTGAACTTCTGGCAGATATAAATATGGTGAACCTTCCCATGGCTTCTCTCCTGCAGTGTTTGTGTTCATCATTCCGCAATCTATGAGTATTTTGGAGTTATTTGTTGATACCAGGGTAGCGCTTCTTCCAACTTCCCTATGACCACCAAGAGCAGTTAACCTTACCCAGGTCTCACCAATCATAACAGGAGAATTCAATTTCTGCCCCAATGAATTGAGGAATTTCTTTCTTTCATCTTTGACCTCCCTCATGAATTCCCTTACTTCTTTTACAGTATGTGAATGCATTGGTGGTGCCCTGATTATCCTTGGAGACCAGCTAGTATTGTTTTTTATTGAATGTACATATTCGGAATCTTTCTGTGAAATAATAGAAGGTTCTTCAAGCTCTATTACAACCTCACCGGTATCCGATTCAAAATAAATATCCTTGAGTCCCGCCTCTTCGGGGATCGTATCTTCAACGATCTTCCTCACCTGATCCTCGTCCTTGAGAATTGATGGATCTGGCCTAATGAATATCCTTCTTCTGATTTCCTGTGCTACCTTTATTGCAATATCATCCCTGTTCGCAAAAAGATCCTCATTCTTTGTATAAACAACGATATTTGGCCCTTCATAGACAACTTCTGTAATTTCGTTATCCGGAACAAGTCTCTTGAATATGGATTTTGCATCCTCAATATAGTCTCTGAATACCATTTCTGATGACTCCTGAAAAATTTATTTTTTTAAAGTAATTAATAATAATATTTAAAGATTTAATTTTAGCTTTTTAATTCTGCTCAAAACGTCTGATTCTTCGAGTTGAACATAGCCTTTATCTTTGGTAATTACGGCTACATCTATCATTCCACCTGATGCTGAATCTCTTGATTTTGCTGCAGATATGCCCTTAATTACAAGGTCTACGCCTTCGTCAACCGTCATGTCTTTGTTATACATCGATTCAAGAACGCCGTACACGAATGGAGATCCTGATCCTGTGCTGACAAATATATCCTCCACTGATCCTCCTGCTGCATCAACTGAAAAGATGTGTGGCTTTGAATCAACCCCACCTATGAGAATTTGTACCATATAAGGGTAGAACTTTGTCTGGTTTAGTATATTTGAAAGTAACGTGGCAGCGGCGCTGATTGGAATGTTTATTTTTCTTTGCATCCTGTATAGTTCTAGCTCTGCTTTCATGTATCTTACCAGTACCTGAGCATCTCCTACAAGTCCAGCAATGGTCATTCCAGCGTAGGTGTCAATTTGAAATAATTTCTGCCCGTCCTTGTGTGCTATAAAATGCTCCATTGTAACTCTTCTCTCTGTTGCCATTATAACGGCATCTTTGAGAGTGATAGCTACAGTTGTTGTTCCAGTTTCCATTAATTTTTCCATTAATTCCACTCCATTCAGTCAATAGCTATGTGTATTAAATACTTTTTAATTTTTTTAGCTCCTCGGACTTTTGTACTCACTGGGACTGCATAATTCACTTAGAAACACAATCTCTTATTTGATCCCAGCATAAAAATTGGTAGAGATATAAATTTTGAAATATTCGTGGTTTAATTTCTAATAAAATTCAATATTAAGCGATGATAATTTTCCATTGAATCTTTATTTTTACTTTAAAGAATTGGAAGAAATTTTTAAAATTGTTAAAAAAGAAGAATAATCTTTCAAAATAGTGATAAACTACATTAAATAATATTTTTTCCTTAAATCCCTTAAGAAGCCATTTTAACTTACATTGATTTTAAATATCTTATGAAAATGACAGGTTATGGTACTAAATGCTGAAGATATCATGTCACCAATTCCATCGCCTCTCCCGGAGGATCTTGATGTGGCATCAGCCACAAAGCTAATGGCAAAGGATCATAGAGGATACGTTCTCGTAGGAGAAAATGGTACCATAAGAGGAATAGTTACAGAGTGGGATTTTGTCAGTAAAGTTATAGCAGCAGGAATAAATCCTGAGAAGGTAAAACTTGGTGAAATAATGTCAACCGATATCAGAAGCATTCCTGAGGACACACCAACAAGGAAGGTTACTGTAATAATGAGCAAAAACGGAATAAGAAGGATACTAGTTGGAAGAAATGGCAAATTTGTAGGGATTATAACTTCAAGGGATATTCTTAGAATTTTCGAAGACTATGTAGAAAATGTAGAAAATGTGGCAGGCAAATATGGCCTGCTCTAAACATTCATTCGTAAATTTTCATTTTTTTTAGAATGGCATTTTGCTCAACATGAAGATTGAAAAAATGAATTGCAACAAATTTCGTTTCAATATTTAAAAATGGATTTGTAAAGTTCTATTACATCATGAACGTCACCAAGGGAATATTCACGTAGTTTTTTAGAATCATTTTTCCACAAAAATTCAACGGCTTCAGCTGGATTCATACCATCAATCTGAATATTTTCTTTGACTCTCATTAGGTCAAGTTCATTATATAACTCGGAATTTACTATTTTCCTGAGGCTCCTGATATTGTAATCTCCTGTTTTTACTCTCATATCAAGAGCACAGGCATACATCATGTCAAGTAAATAAGATGTACCAAAGAAAAATTTCAATGCAAACAACTGTTTGGAGTATGGTAAGCTAACCAATTTTGTGTTTATCAGTGTAATATCATAACTCACGTGGTTATAGCCGATGATAACTTCTGGCTGATATGAATCCACAAAATCCTGTAACTGGAACAGGAGATCATATTCGTTATAATTACTGGGATCAGCCATTATTACATCATATTTTCCCTGAAGCGTTCCTACAGATACTGCTACTATTGATTCATTTCTCAAAAATCCTTCCTTCACCAGTGTTTCCAGGTCGAGGGCAAGGACACGAGTTGCCCCATTTATTCTTCTTCTGATTCTAGAAAGTCCTATATCAATGTCCATTGAGTATAATTGTTTAGATAATATTATAACTATTTCTTTATTTCCCGATCATGCACTTCACAAATAGAATATACCTGAATGAACAGGTAGATATGCAGAAACTTGGAAATCTTGTATTAAGCTTCTTCAAGGAAGAGGGATTTATTACTCAGAGAATTAATCTGGATCACACTCAAATTATTCAGGCAAAGAAAGGTGGTATAATGAGGGCTCTTCTTTCTACAAATAAGGCTTTCACCATTATAGTTAAAGGTGATCCAAACAATATAGATGTAATTATGGGAATACGGGAATGGATAGAAGAGGATTCAGAGTCAAAGTTGAAAACGGCAATAAAAACTCCGATTTCATTCTTTGAATCGGTACCAGAGGCAATTTGGGCCTACGAACTTGAACACCATCTTTGGAATCATCTCGAAACCAACATTGAACTAGGCATATAGAGATTGCAATTTCCAAAATATGTAGGAATATTCACCAGTTTTGACCGGTGATCCTTTCGTACATTGTACGATATAATTTTGATGTTGATTCTATAATATTTTTTGGTAGGGCTTCAATATCTGGTTCCTTCTCCCCTTTTCCTCTTGCCTCATACAGTCTATCGTAATAGCCATTGTCCCTGTAATATTTTCTGACACTTTCCTTTGAAAGTTCCACGATTTTCCCATTTTCATATTCCTGCATTTCCCAGAACCTGTCCTCATCCGCCGTCCCGAATGTGTCCACAATTATTATTTCCCTGCCATCTCCAAGCGCAAATTCCTTCTTTCCATCTGCATGAATTAGTCCTCTTTTTCCTACTTCGTCCTGAATCTTTCTATCAATTTTTGCAATGATATCACGTATTTTATATACTTCCTCTTCTGTCAATCCACCAATTTCTGAAGCTTCTCGAAAATTCAGAGGTCTATCAGTTTTTTCAAATTTTGTTGTCATTTCAAAAAATGGCTCATCTAGCTTCTCTCCCTTTTCAGGAATATGATTCATCCCGAGGTCTTCCTTTTTGATTTTTCCAGACTTAATTCTATCAACAAGTGTACCAGCTGCATAATGTCTCATTACAAATTCCAGTGGGATGAGAAAGTTGATCCAGTGTTTAGATCCACCAGACTCATTTACTCGGTATTTCCTGACCTCCATTTCATTATTTGCTTTCATGGAGAGAAAATGAGTTTTGATTCCCAGGTTCTTCTGAACAAAATCAAACCAGTAAGCAGAAGTTCTGCAAACTGATTCCCCCTTATTGGGCACATTGACTGGTATAATTTTATCAAAAACAGAGATCCTGTCCGAAAATTTAAAAATTAGAGTGTTTCCATTGTCATATACATCCTTAACCTTTCCCTTTCTGATCAGTTCCATGGAGGTATATTATCATCCTTTAGATTTAGATTTCTAAATTTCCTGTATGATTTCGTGAATTTTGAGTACTGGACGATCAAGTATTGCCCCCTGTGGCATTGGCATAGAATGTGATTCTTTGAAGTCAGAGGAATCTGTCCAGGTATCAAAGTCCTTCCTATTGTCCCACAGAGTCATAACAACGTATTCGTCATCATTTCCCGTTGGTTTAAGTATATAATTCCTGACAAAACCGTGAAATTTCTTCAGGTTAGATTGTCTATTCTTGAATCTTTCCTCAAATTCATTTCTAAAGTCTCTGGCAACCCTGATCCTGTTTTCAACAACAATCATAATTATCAATAGTTAATTGTTATATTATAATTTCCAGATATTTGGGAAAAGAAGTTAAAA
>JAKBQK010000272.1 GCA_021835265.1 Thermoplasmata archaeon | reverse complement strand
TGCATTAAGCAAAAATCCTGAAAAGCTCCTTCAAAAAATTTTTAAATTTTTCAACATCATTCATTTCACTCATTGTTACCACCATAACGACATAATTTTCTCATATCACATTCTACGCAATTTTCACCAGCATGAGGCTCAAACTTCTTCAATTCAATTCCTGTAATTAGATCTTCTATCTTCTCTTCAATCCCGTTGATCTTCTGATCATCTAGAATCATGTCCTCCACTTCACATTCTTCTAGATATGCTATTTTACCTAGATTCACGGACTTTCCCAATCTTTTTAGGCCAATGGCATACGCACCTATTTGTATCTCCGTTTCTTCCCTCGTGTTTACATCTCTATTTGTTTTGTAATCAGCTACTGTAGATCCATTTGTATCTGAAAGAATCACATCTGCTTTTCCAGACAAGCTTATTTTTCCATTTCTATAGATAATTCTGTATTCTACATCCTCTGCATTAAGCAAAAATTCTGGAAAGCTTCTTATAAAATTATCCAATATATACTCGCTTTTACCCTTCAGTCTATGATACACTGCGCCGCTAGCAAAGGGAAGATAAAAATATCTATCCGAGGATTCCTTTATAGCGGACTCCGGTTTAATCCCCTCTTCTTTCACAAGCTTCACTGCATTTCTGAGCACTAAATGCATGGCATTTCCAAAACCTATTTCCTCTTTTAATCCAGGCTGAAATCCCCAGATTTTTCTTAGTCGATACATGTAGGGACAGCGATAGTACCAGATAATCGCACTGGGTGAAAATTCGAATAATGATTGTTTTTCAGAGCCTTTGTTAAAAAAATTAACTGATTTCAAATCTTGGCTCCCAAAACTATTTGTGTCCATGTCATCGAGATATGGACTTTCCTTACCCATTATGCTCGTTATGGCCAGGGAATCACGGGGCCTAGTGATTGCAACGTAGAACAATCGTCTTTCATCGTCATCAGTCCCTTCGTATCTTTCTGAATCGAAAATATTTCTGGGTATTCCACACCATTTATCGGTTTTACCCACCAAAGAGGATGGAAAACCCGATTTATTCATTTCGGCTAATATAACAAATGGCCATTCAAGACCCTTAGCTTGGTGTACAGTCATAATCTGAACTGCATTGTTTTCCTCATCTAAATCTGGTTGGGCCTCTTCGTACGAGTCATGCGCATATGTGGTGATAAAGTAATACAGGGCCTTCAGATCAGATTTCCAGTTTAAGGTCTTCCCTCCTACTCTTCTTGCAGTTTCAAAATCAGTCAGGAGCTCGTTGAATCTTCCAATGTTTGCTATTACTATCGCGTCTTCAGCGTTTTCTGGATCCAGATTCTGAAAGTGAAACTTAGTAAGCATATCTTGAAAGATCTCAGTAATATTATCATATTTCTGCCCTAATGGCGGTCTTTCAATTTTCTTCTTAATAGAAGCAAAATCAGTTTTATTTAAACCCAAAGGATCAAGATGGAAAACATCAATCGACATTTCCTTTATTTTTTTCATTAAGTTTTGCCCTTGTAGCTTTTCACCGCCTGTATTCCATTCTTTATCAACAATCCAAGAAAAGAGCATACCAAAAATTTGACCTTCGTATCTTTGGAAAAGTCCCGTTTTTCCACCAACCTGATATGGTATTTTTTTACGTCTAAACTGCTCACTGATAGACTTTCCTTTCGTCCTGACACTTCTCAGTAACACAGAAATGTCACTGTATTTCAATTTCCCTGAAGAAACCACATCCTGAACGGTATCCGCTATCCATTTCGCCTCTTCTTCTTCGTTAATAAATGAGCTTTTAATTAAGATATTATCCTCAGATCGCATTGGAATCATGTTCTGGAATCTGCCATTTATGCTCTTGGAAAAATGATTCGCGTTAAATACGATATTTTTTGTGCTCCTTCTGTTTTCATTAAGATAAAAAATTTTCACATCCTCAAGATCCTTTTCTATCTTCTTAAATAAATTATGATCGGACCCTCTCCATTGATAAATAGTCTGCCTTTCGTCTCCTACGAACATCAGTTTTGAATTATATGATACAAGAAGCTTTATGAGTTCATATTGTAATGGATTAATATCTTGAAATTCATCAACAAAAAGAAAGGCTAGATTTAAATTATGCAATTTTGTCTTATCATTGCTTAACTCCTTCACTAAATCATGTATAATGGTGCCAAAAGTCATTATTTTATCTCGTTTTAGAAATTGCTCATATTTTATCAATCTGTCAATAAAATCCTGGGCGCTTTCCTTTAGTTCATTTTCATTTATCATTTCGTTATAAATCATGTTTTTGGTTTTGTGAAATTCTAAGACACTTCTTGTATAGCCGTTTTCATACTTATCTATTCCAAGTTCCCAACCCATTCTAAGTAAATATGCAATCTCTTTGTTCTCATCAAATAGAGTATAATCGGCATAAGAAAAATGATCTTCTAGAATATTTTTACAGTATGCATGTATAGTTCCGATATACATTTTATTAAGTTGGTCAGATATTTCTGCATTTCCTAAGGCATTTGCTATCTCATAAACTCTCGTTTTCATCTCCTTTGCTGCTTTCTCGGTAAACGTAAAAGCAACAATACGTTGTGGGTCAATATTATCTGCTACTATTGAATAAATGATCTTTCTAGCAATCGTCTCGGTTTTTCCGCTGCCAGCTGCAGCTTCGACTTTAATGTATCTGGAATTTGTATATACTATATTTCGCTGTTCCTTAGAGATTGGGAAAGGTAAATCCAAAGAAAAATTATTTTTCATACTGGTATCACAAATTATCAATATTAATCAACATTTTACTAATACTCCTTCTTTGTCTTAACAATAATTTTATCGAGCATCTGTCAACAGAAGACCATTGTCTCTTTTCAAGTTCTGGGTTTTTCATGCAAAGTTATAGGGTTTAATGAACATAAAGTTATCTTTGATCCTATAAAGGATCACCACGATCCATGCGGAATCCTTAACAAATTTATTTTCAAAGCAGTCAAGGAAAATATCTTAGTTAGATGAACTAAAGCTTTCGATTGAATTCTATATCATTTCTTGACAGTCTTTATAATTTAGTTCTTTCGCGGCATTAAGCCTAGTAGTGATATCTTCATTTTTATTTGAATGATTGTACAATTCTTCTATACATTGTTTTGTATCATCGTCACTAAGATTTAGCAACGTCTTAGCCCATAAATCAATACACTTATGTTCCGCACGGACCAGCCCAAGTTGCTCTTGCTTGAGTTTGAATAATATGTCTTTAATATCTTTCGCAGTGGTAGAATCATTGACTAAAACCACCTTGTTAGTTCCTAAATATTTACTTACTTTAACAATTGTTCCAACTGAGGATTCAGTGGATCCGACTAGCTGCTTATCTAGTGAATGACACAATTCGTGAGCTAATAGGAACTTGACCAATTTATCGGAGAATACTGAGATTCTCTTTAAATCAACTTCTATGCAACACAATAATAATTTTTCAGTTTTAGCGATAAAGCCACCAAAATGTGCTACATTTTGGTTATCATAAGATGTATCAGCTAGTACAATATAATTGAGGGAAATCCCATTTTTATTATTATATTTACTGCGAAAAATAGCTACGATCTCATTAAGATAGTTTATAATCTGGTCTTCGGTAAATACCATAGCACTATTATTTTTCTTCCCATTTAAATTTTCTCTATGCCCAAACTATAAACTTTAGGACTACTCTATTTAATAAAATCGCACTCCATTAAGGCTCTGAACTTTATTTGCTCGAACCTAAAAATTTTATCAGCGATACATTTAACGCCATAAATAAATAAGTAAAAGGTCTAATAAAATATGGTCAGAAAAAATACTAGAAAGTCCAATCCCAGTGATAATTTTAATAGAATATATAAGAGTAGTTATCATTTTTTCCTGAACGAATTATTTAGGAGTATTGATGATGGAGGGTTAATTGTAGAATTGATGAGAGCTGCAGAAAACATGAATGATCTCAGAAGAATAATGGATGCCTTAGATTGCCCTAAAAATTTAACCGAACAGGATGAGCGGAACACTGGGTAAACATGTGCTCAACAATATTATTTATTCTTAATCTAGTGGCGGCTCAATTGAGGGAAGAGCTGAAACTATTCGGTGACTTTAGTAAAGAAAAAATCTACATTGAATTTAGGGATAATGTAGATGAGACGACAAAGAAGAATCTTGCAAAACTTGAGGAAACTGTGGATAATCATAAACTAGCTGGAAATATCTTGCCTGATTTGCTGATCCCATTAAGAAACATCGTTTTCCATTATGACCCAGACAAAGCAAACGAATGGCTGAAAGACGGTATGAAGGATGAAAGAGTAAAAACCCCATAATAAGAAACCTATCACCTATCGATTTTTCATTCGGCATTGGAACTGATTACAACGAATACGTTTTCAGTAACTCTATCTTCATTCCGCTTATGCAGAGTACAAACATTCCCAATTATCTTAACGAGATAGGGGAGTATCAGAATATCTTTTTAAGATTCATGAAATCCTTTTCACTCTTCCTTCTGAAGAGAGCTAGGATACATAAAAGAGAGGATGAATGGTACATGAAATATCTTTACGGATACTGGAAATAACCATTTCCTACCTCCTATTCTCCTAAAGTAGCGTTTGGTTAGTTTATGCTCATTTTTTCAGATTCTGCCTTACTAATCTAATCCAAAAAATTAAATCTCTTCTCCTCAGCCAAGAGTCTGACTTTATTTCTTAATATTTCAATCAAATCAACCTTTCCCCTTAGAACGCTTTCTAATTCATTTCCAGTCATAGCTAAGAAGTTCGGTTTACCTTGTGATACGAAATATTGCAATGCACGTTCGTCAAACCCATTTACAGAAATGAAAAGTCCTCTAGTCCACTCGCTTTTATTGCCTATCTTACTGGAAAATATTATCAGATCGTCCCGTTCAGCTTTTTTTCTTCTCCATCTTGCCTCAAGCAAATAAATCTCACTATCAAGCTCAATAGAACCATCAATTTCTTCGCCAGTGATCCTAAAAGCCTTGCGTGGATTAAGGTTCCAAAGTTTGAAAAACTTTTCAAGAAATGACTGAAACTCATACCCTCTGCTCTGGATGTCAGGATTCCCTTTCAGTTGTTCATATAAATAGCCAAGGTCCCGCAGTTTAATGGGATCTACTTGAACCTTGCTCAAATCATTTGAGGAAAATGAAGAGAGAAATTTATCATTGTTTAACTCCGGAATCTTATACCCTAACTTTATCAATATAGAGTTTATGGACTCCATTTCTTTACGATTGATGTTATCATTTTTCTTCGCCCTGTACTTCAATCCATGCTCTATTATGCTTTCGACAACTTTTGGCAAAATTGACTTATTTTCAGCCTGCTCTAGAAGATTCTGAAGGGCAGGTAGTTTACTTCCAGCCATCCAGACCAACCCGTATTCGCTCGCAATATTCCCAAAGGTATATGTCTTTCCAAATGGTGGAGCTGATCCTGGCAGCCAGGGATATAAAAAAGAAGACAGTTCTGAAATGTATCTGCTTCTTACGAGGTCAGTTACCATAGAGAGAAAATCCGTCTAGGACATTAACATTTACTTTTCTTTTGAGAGTCGTGAATATAGAAATATTTAAACGCTCCTAGTCCGTTAGGTTCATATGATTGCTATAGACATCTTTCCTGTTGAAAAGGCAGCAGTTCCGACTATAAACACATATGAGTTGGACACTTCGGGAAATAAGATATCAATCTCGGGAAAATTGGCCTATCGCCTGAGGAAAGAGTTTGGGGGACACTGGACTGCAAACTATGGCAAGATACTCGCAGATAAATCGGTTACAGAGCAACAATTAAATGACTTTTTGATGCAACTCTGGCAATCAAATATCGTCCCTTTAGGAAACGTGCGGGCAATCAGAAGAGTTACTGGACTTGGAATGAACGAATATGATATTGCAACGTTTGTAGCTAAAGGTATGCTTTCTGATCAGAATCTTCAAAGAGAAATTACCGCTGCCATAAATAAAAACAAAGTCGAAATAAAGAATGCAATCATAAAGAGAGTGGTTGATTTTCATGCATTCGTCGTAGATACTGTCCCATCTGTTTCCATATCTATCAACTCCAATATTTTATTGGAGCAGGATATGGATCGTTTCATTAGGAATGGGGGGGACCCTATGAAACTGTACGCAAAGGTCAAACATCAATCAACGAAGGGAGAGGTTACAAGTATTGTCGGGCCCTTGAAAAACCAGCGAGAAAGATTGGAAAGACTGGCTCAGGATGAACTGACCATAAGTTCACTACAGTCTGCCCCTGATGACACTGAGGTACTAACGCTAAGAGTTGGACAAAATGTGTACGATTACCCAGCAAACTTGTTAGAAATCGTACTAACTATGCAAAATTGTTTCAGATTTAATGTCTCTTCAAGTGAACTCTCGAAACATACCAAGATTAAACCTGCCGAAAGGTATAAAATGATACACATTATCCAAAATTTGGTAAATGAAAAACTAGTAAATGGTAAGAGTATAATTGGGAAGGCTTATGATTCAGACAAAAACCCTGATATGTTTCCCAATATGTTCAATTTACCTTTCGAAGAGCCGGTCGTCATTGGCCAGAAACAGTCTTATCAATTTAAATATGTAAAGTCTGGGCTTAAAAGGTACGGCTTATATATGAATTCAAGTCAGTTGTTGAACAATGAGATTCATCTAGGCGTAATATATCCAAATACCTTTGTTGATAAATTTAGAGTGAATAAATTTCTTGAAGCAACAAAATCTGAGTTGGAATCCCTATCTTTCAAAATGATAATAGGCAACATCCTGCAATTTGATCTCACCGATGAATCTGGCTTGGAAAAAAACATAGATTCTCTTATGAAAGAAAGTATAGACTTTGTTCTTTGTATTCTGCCAGATTATTTTGATGAAGATGAAGATAATGAAGCTGACGAACTTTATCATACTTTTAAACGCCTAACGATAACAAGAGGAATAGGGGGACAAGTGGTGACCTATAAAACTCTAGGAAACACCTATGCAATTTTTAACATTGTTTTGGGTATTTTGGGAAAAACCGGTAACATTCCATTCGCACTTTCTAAACCACTGGACTTTTGCGATGTTGTTGTAGGTATAGACATTGCAAGGGAGAAAAAAACCCGTCTAACTGGTTCTAACAATGCAGCTGCAATTGCCAGAGTTTACTTTAACAATGGAAATTTTCTCAAATACGTTATCCATGATGCTCCTCTGGAGGGCGAAACTGTACCATCGAGAGTTATGAAAAGCCTTTTCCCACTCAATGAGTTTCAAGGGAAAAGGGTAGTTATTCATCGTGATGGATACTTTAGGGGGGATGAAATTGATACGTTAAAAGATTGGGGGAATTCTATTGGATCGGAATTTTCCTTAATAGAAGTAATAAAAAGAGAAGCCCCTAGGATTTATGAGATTTCTGGAGATTCTATTGGCGCTCCAAAAAAAGGTACAGTTTTTATGTTCGATGACAAAAACTCGCTTGTCGTATCTTCACCTCCACCTTTCCAGGGTGTAACCCCAAGACCTTTGAAAATACAAATAAAATACGGAAATATTCAAATGACTCAGGCGTTAAGATCAATACTGTCACTTACTGAATTACACTATGGTTCAACAAATCCTCCACGCCTCCCAGTTACGATACATTATAGCGATCAGATAGCTTGGTTTGCATTAAGAGGAATTAAACCACCAAACCTAACTGGGGAAATCCCGTTTTGGCTTTAAAAATTAGCTAATTCAGTTCATCTATTACTAAATCTCTTCCTAAGCCTTATGTTTAATCATCTAGTTGAAAAATTTAACTTATTTCACTTACTACCCTCCCAATGCCAGATAAACTTATAGCAGTAATCAAGATATCAAAACGCGGTTCTTCATTAAGAATAACCCTGCCAAAAGAGATAGCAGAGAAGTTGAATGTGTCAGAATCAGGACATATTGGATTCTATGATGTTAATGGGGAGATTGTGGTTAGGAAGATTGAGTGAAATTTGGAATTTTAAAAGATATACAATCAATCTTTAAAAGCACAAAATCACTGTTTTGCCGTCATAGATAAAAGGCGAACATAATCATCCGGTTCCAGGCGGACAACTTTATGTATATCTTGATTGAATGCTGAAAGTTCTCCTTCCATTTGACTGTATGAGACATATTTTGAATAAAGCCTGAAGTCTGTGAAGTGATAGCAACATTTCCAATCGTCGTCTGCCTCGCGCATGCAATCAGAATAATCCTCTTCGATCCCGTTGTAAAGAAGCACAGCATCCCCTATTGCATACCATTCGTCATCGTCCTTAAATGCGAATATCATAATATCACCAGTTTGCAGATTCGTAACGGTGCCCTTTCTTTTCCAGTGCCTATCCCAGCTAGAATTGGATAGCATGGTTTTGCTAAGATCTTCTGCAAACTGTGTAATGCCTAAATCTCCGACATATTTTGGCACATGCGGTGCAATGACTATTTTCTGATTTCCAGTCATGCTAGGAAAGGTTATCAGGAGCATATAATAGTTTCCTCCTTGTTTAGGTATTAGTTGGAAGCCAGAAGGTTATCGTGGCTCCTCTTTCTGAGGTTGTAATAAGCCAAATTAGGCTGATGGGATTACCATAAGATAAAATCATGCCATGAAAGGTTGATGGATCAACTTCTATGCATAAAAAGACAAAAAAACAATCAAAGTATGCATAGTAATCTTGAATGGATCATGGACACTTGGATCAGCTTTACTTTTATCTAACTATTATTATATTCCAAAAAGTGATCCTGCACTATATAAAGGAAACTCGAAAATCCTTAAGATACATATACGGATTAATTGATTAGATATATACTATTATACGGCTTTTCGCAAAAAACTAAACCGTATATGGAATGGGCCCGACCGGATTTGAACCGGTGACCTCCGCCGTGTCAGGGCGACATCATAACCAACTAGACTACGAGCCCTCTCAGGTGGATGCTTTATTATTTTATTATCCTTTTCCTTCTGAGCACAAC
>JAKBQK010000374.1 GCA_021835265.1 Thermoplasmata archaeon | reverse complement strand
TATCATAAGTATACTTCAATTCCTGAAGAAAAGCGGAGGTTGCCGAGCCAGGTTAAAGGCGACAGACTCAAGATCTGTTTCCGTAGGGATGCGCCGGTTCGAATCCGGCCCTCCGCATACTATATAAGAGAGAAGCACATGCGCACCCCACTCCCCACGCCGCTCTATACGGGCTCCGCTGGCGATATTGTATTACATTATAGCCGCTTTTTATTATATTAAAATGATGATATAATGATATGATTCAAAGTCGATGCGGAGGGCGGATTATGGCTATTTTCCTGATAGAACACTATTTAAATACATACAACGGTTCTTATTGCTGAATGCGCTCTATACTGCTTTCAGGGACATTTACAGACATCAGGGTTGAGGCTGGCAGGCTCAAGATTACAGAGCTTAACGGTTCAGAACGAAGGGAAGAGCTATACAATCCTAAAGAGGTAGACTTCGAGAATATTGTTATCTGCAAGCCTACAGGCAATGTATCTATATCGGCCATGCACTGGCTGGCAAGGAACAACGTGCCATTGATGGTTCTTGATTTCAATGGCACTTTAATGAGCATGATTGAGCCTGCTGTCAATGATGCCAGGACTCGCATAAGGCAATATGAAGCCTATACCAAGAAAAGGGTTGAGATTGCTCGGCAGTTCATACAGGGGAAGATTAAGCATACGCAGGACTTCCTTGAGTTCTTATCCCAGAGGTATGACATTAACCTTGAGAAATTCAGGTTTAATGAGGTTCAGGAACAGTTAGCCAAAGCCAAGAGTCTCAGGGAAATAATGGGCATAGAGGGGATCACGGCCAATACCTACTGGACAGAGGTCAATGCGATACTGAATGGCTTTAACTTCGACGTGGGGAACAGGGATATAGGCCGTACCAAAAGGCCAATGAATGCCGTAGATGAGGTCAATGCATTATTGAATTATGGTTACACATATCTTGAAAGCATCATCCAAAGAGCATTGGTTTCCAATGGTTTAGACGTGAACATAGGATTCCTGCATGAGGTTGCTTCAGGCAAGAAACCGTTGACCTATGACTTCGTGGAGCCATACAGGTTCCTTGTGGACTGGAGCATTATCAGGGGGCTTGAATCAAAGGTATTTAACAAGGATGATTTCACACGGGATCTGCTCACATATACAATAAAGCTTAAGAAAAATGGAATAGACAAACTCATAAGGCTAATTCAGGATTCGCTGTCTTCCAAAGTAAAGTTCAAGAAGGCCGAATGGCAGTGGTATACTGTAATCTATGACAAGGCACGGGAATTCTCTAAAGAGTTCAAGGCCGATTTGACAATGCCACAATTCGAAGCCGAGAGAACGGATACCAAGGAATTGAGGGAAAAGATTCTGAAAATGAGCTATAAGGAATGGAAGGAGATGGGTTACAGTAAAGGGTCACTGTGGTATATGAAGCAAAATATCGAAAAGGGAAATTTCAAACTTTATAATAAGACAAACATAAAACTAAAAACATGAAATACCAACATTATCAATAGTATGGATCCAATGACATTTGACCAAGTTTGCTGTCCCACGAATTTGTTGCAAGATAAAACAAGATATCTTCATCCACAGTAAGTTGAGATACACCAAGACCCTTGCTGAGTCTAAACACCTTTTTGCCATATAGCTTATATCTGCCAAGGGCATCGTTTTTAACTTGTTTTATAACTTTTAACCTGCACATCTCATCTATTAACAAATCAGCATAATCTTCCTGATCCAGGCAACCGAATAAGAAAAACTGCGCCATGATCCTCATTTTTAAAGTTTCTCGAGTGAGCAAGGTATTCTGCTTCGGAAAAAGTTCTCCAGTGTTCAGCATTACTGCAATTTTCATCGCTTTGCTCATCGTTCCCGATTTGCATGGGATAGGGATTTGGTCCAATCGAATGGATTTTCGCAAGGATAGCCAGTTATTTAGGTTTTTGTTGTTATGTTTACAGAATCCAGTTTTGCTACAATTTTTCCATTCTGGGATTCCATTATTGGTGCCATAGGGAAGGGAAACCGATTGTTTTCCTACACCCACAGAGGATACTGCCCACCAAATTAGGTTGAGGGGTAAGCCATTGGTTAATCCAGATTTTGGGTCAAGAAAGTGAGTCTGAAAATCAAGGTCGTTTAATAATACAACGTATTCAGCAGTACCTTGTTTATAATTACTTCCTGTGACATTCAGTTGAATTCCTGGTTGATTAAAATAAGTCTCTCTAGAAACTGAGTCTTCGAGAATTTTCTCAGTAATATCTATTTTATCGGTTAAATCTTTCTCAAACTTGACTGCGGTGGTATCTTGCCCTTTTGCTTCAATAAAAATTGGCAATAACAAACCTTTTTTTAATTCGTCTTTAGAATATAATATAATATAATATCCCAAGATTTGTCTTTATTATTTTGGTTTGTAAAGAAGTCCATTCCTCCATATACATATTCGAATTTCTTATCTTTGTGAAACTCATTATAAACCGTTGCCACGAGCTTTAGGTGTTCATATTCTGTTTGTAAATCTTCGTACTTTTTCTGAATATAATCCTTCTTCGACGGCATTTGTTAAATTTACTCCATTATACTGCTCTCACATCTTGAATTGGAAAATAACTGTCAATTGTGTGTAAGAGTTTTGTTAAAAACCACAAATCATTTTTACTGAAAACTGGTGAAATACCTATTTTACCCTTTTCAATGTTGATGGTATAGTGCGCTTCTAATGGATCATATTCAACAGAGTCCGTTGTAAATATGGAGTGAAATGCCCCTTCTTTATTTTCTATGTCAAATAACCTCCCAATTTTAAAGAATTTTGGGTCGATTAAAGTCTCAGCATTTTTTGCAAAGGTCTCAAATTGCTGATTGTAGAATTTTTGTTCCACCTTTAACTCTAAATCTGCTTTTACTAAATATTGTCTTGACCACTCATTCTGCTCAACTCTGACTTTTGCACTTTCTTCAAATCTTGCCTTGGTTTCTTTCACGACCCTTTGCAAAAATTGTATTATAAAATTGAAATTTTCCTCCAAGTAATTAGTTACAAAAAGCCCATTTGAAAAAACTTCCACAGTTTTAGATTTATATCCTACTTTGGAAATTGAAAAAGCAGTTCTGTAGGGCAAAAGGCCCATTATTCTATCTTGCTCGAGCCGACTTTCTATGTGTCGCAAATTATTTCCCGGAACTTTCTGGTCTTTGAAATAAGATTGCTGTTGCTCTGCTCCAGCTCTGAATTCTTTGAGCATATAACCTTCAAATGGGCTCTTGGCTATATCATAAAGTGTGAGCTTTGGAATACTAACTGGAACAATGCCATAATTCTTCATATTTTCGATTGTTAGGTCGTAGTATTTTTGAGATTTCTTTTCCAGGGTACCAGCTGAAATTCCGTAATTTTCTGTAATCTTGGCTATCACAAAATCGGAATTTAGGTTACTTAATCTTTTCTCAATCCCTAAGTGAAGGGCCTCTGGAAGGTCTGTTTGAAGCTCAGGGAATGAATTTTGGACAGAATCAAATCCACTTTGGAAATAAACTGGTCTAACATAATAATGAGAAAAATCTCCACGATTTTGGTTTAAATGCTTAAGACTCTCTCTTAATATGTCATATATGAAAGGTGCTAATATTGGCATGAAATCCCCTTGCCTTGAATCATTATAGGGGCAATACGTTTTTGCCCAATATAAATGCATCTGCAATTTTATATAATAAAACTTAAAGCAATTAATCTCTAAAAAATTATTAAAAAAAGTTACAAGAAAAGTGGATATTCACAGCGAAGATAGGTAATTTGTTATATAATAAGCTGCTACTGGCCCAATTATACCTATAAAAATCAATATTAAGGAAATGATTCCAGTGTGACGTTCTAATCTATCGTACCAATGCTTATTCCAGTTTCCTTCTATAGATGCCAGTTGCCTTCTTTGGTCAATTTTACCCAATTTTGTGGTTAGTTTCTCCAGTTCTTCAAATATCAAAATTGGAAATTTAGAGAAGTCTGTTTGGTGAAATTGCGGTGACTTTTCAATCGATATGAAGAAGTCTTTCACGTCGGCTTTTTCTATATCTGTGCCAAGATTCATTGAAAGTAGAATATCCGAAAAAATTTGGTTTAACATGTCAATCTGTAGTTTGAGAAATCGTTTTTTCAGAATTTTAGATAGATTCTTATAAAGCTCCTCAAGAAGAAAAGAGTATCTGCTTTCACCAAGTTTAGGGAAACTCTGGAATTGCTTCAAGACTCCACCTATTTCACGTAAAATAATATAATTGACTTGGTCTTTTTTTTCAGACCAAATATAAGTCCACCGTTCCTTGAATCCCGGACTAAACAAATATAATCCCACAGAATAGCCAACAAATTCAAGTAGAGAAATTAACAGGACAACTGTTATGCCATAGATTTGGCCAATAAGGGGACTATAGTTAAGGAAGGGAGGGCTAGTTGGTGTTGATTGCAAAGCTCCAAGTATAAGAAGTGAAAAATAGAGTGGGATTATAGCTAACTTAGACGGTACACTAACATTGAGATATGCTTTAATTGAGGTAGCTATGAAAAGCGGGTTTGCCTTGTTTTTCCATAGAATCCTTAAGCTGATTGCGACAAAAACTGCCATTACTAATGAATTTAACTCAATAAAAGTGCCTATTTCTTGAGTGATTGGTATAAATACGGGATTAACATTATTTGGGCTAATTATGAAACTATACCCTCCAATTAGAAATAGTACTTGGGTAAAAAAGTAACTAAAATACAATAAATCCAGCTTGATTTTAGGGGAATCACCAGATTTTTCATTATGTTGTTTGGAAGTCACTCATGTTTTAGTTCAATTGTATATATATTTTCTATTCAATTCTAGGTAACTGCCAACTAAAAAATTTGTTTCAATATTAGAAGCGCATGCAAATTGAAAATTTAATTTGCATGCAGATTCAGCAGTTACCGTCATCTGCGAGCGTTAGACTTAAATAGATATATGACCTATTTTTATAAGGGATAAAAAATGAATGTAACTGACTCGAATGTAACTACTGAATTTGAAAAACACACTCGACATGTTTTGAAGCTGGGTGGTGGAGTTGGAATAACACTACCATCAAGTGTAGCAAAGATGCTCGAACTGAAACCTAATGAGGAAGTTTCAGTAATATGTAAATCCAGCAAAAGACAGACCATAGTTCTCATTACCAAAATAAATTTTGAAGAGCAGGTCAGTTCAGCCCGAAGTGAACTTCTGGAGGCAAGAGAGTAAAGAAAAATTTTGTGGAAGTTTTTGCAGAACTCCCACAAACAGCCTTTCCTACCGTAAGGACGTGACTATATGACAAATGAAAAAAGACTAAATAAAGGCTCTCCTCTGAAAAAACTATTCAGTTCTTTCAAGGAATTTTTCAGCAGAGCAAACAACAGAAAGCAGAAGTTGAGGGATCAACAGGCAGTAATAGAAGAGCAGAAGAAACTCATTCAACAGCTTCAGAAATCCCAAACTGAAAGTGAAGAGCAGATCCGTGTCTTAAATGAGAGGATAGAACAGGGTGAAAAATCTCAACAAAAAGCGTCTGGACAACCAAAGAAGTTAAAGAGGCGGGTAACGGAAGTAACTAACGAAAAATCATCTGACTTCTTTCCTGAAAAACATGGAAGCAGAGTCCAGGCAAGGATAGATTTCGATGCGCCTGTAAGGTACGGAATGAGCGGATGGTCAACCAAGACCATTGTTGTCAATGTCAATGATGGTGAACAGGGCAAGGCAGATATCCAGAACGCTCAATCCATAATGGAAGGATATCAGGAAGAAGGGCGTAAAGCCGAATTGAGATTCATCGACTTGGAAGACAAGGAAGAGATTTCTCTAGAGCGTGTCTTGGAACTGATAGGTGAGTAAATGTCAGCAGGCAAGATGAAATCTAATCCACATGCTACCGAAAGGTCAAGAAGAAAAAAGACAAGAGAAAACTACACGCTTATTTTACCTGCTAAATTTGTCAAGGAATTCGAAAGGCCAGAATCTAAAAACAAGACCCCAGAATATCTGCGCACTGCCCGCTCTGAAAGAATCTTCGCATTGCACGTGAAAGAAGTGGTTTCCAAGGGCTCAGAAAACATAACATTTGACTTATGGAACGGAGAAGAACATCTCTCTGGAAGGGGCTATGATAATCTTGAAGAATCCCTTTCCCGCTTGATTCGTAAATATCGCAAGATTGCGATTATTTCCTATGACCCCTATCATCAAATGGTAGCAAATGGCCTATTCAAAAGAATAAAGGAAAATCTCAATATCAAGGTAAGCAGTCAGATAATAGAACAAGTCATTTTCATTCTTTATGGGAAAACTCCTGACAAAAGACATACTGTCAGAATTCTTGGTTTTGAAAACTTTTTCCCTGGAATCGGTCTGGATCAATTGCTTAAAGAATTTTACAGGATTCTTCCAACAAATACAGATATTGAAGAATGCAAAGTAAAGACAGAATCACTTTATTCTGCATTGGAGTTAATTCCATTCCCCATACATTCTACCACTTCAAAAACATCATTTGAGAGATGGAGAATATACCTGCCAAACACAATTCAGATGGGCATTTGGGTAAACAGCAGAGCAGAAGCTTCATTCAGGGGAGCAAGGATTGAGGCTTATGTCATAACCAAAAAACCAGTGCGTCTCTACTACTACGATGTCAATTCACTACACGGTGCGGCAATGGCATGGCACCGATACAGCATTGCACCAGTGCATGAATCAATGTTTGGTTCAGATAGGAATCCGTTATTTTTCTTCCCAAAAGACAATGAAACGCTTTACAGGGACATACTTCGTGGACAGGAGCCGAAGAATGACTTTTCCAAAAAGCAAAGGCAGAAAAATTACCTGATATTTCTAACATATTCATTGCCAGAAGATACAAAACGGGTATGCATACCGCTAATGGATTTGAATGGAAAGCCCACGGAATTCCTGAATGGACAGGGAATGTTTACGGGCATGGACTTCGTAAGCCTATATCAGCAAAAGGCAAGGATAGAAGTCCATTCTGTAATTGAATTCTGGAATGATGACCTCTTCAGCAGTTATGTCAAAATGCTATACAACGGTAAAGAGAATTCCACTGGTCTTTTGAAATCTTTTTACAAACTGTCCATGGTAGGTCTCTATGGAAAGACAGCACAGAAAAGAATTGAAAAAAGAGCCTTAAAGGATGAAGCAGAAGTTGAGATTGAGAACGGTTATGTGACTGCGAAGGAGCTTATGGAAAATGCACGAATCTCACAGAAACCTATCAGGATAATGAATCAGCACGGAACATATGCGGCCTATCCTGATTTTGTAGAGAAGACCCCAAACAACAGTAAGAAATTAAGGAACAGGCCAGTGATAATAGCATCTGAAATCTCGGCCAATGCAAGGCACATAATGTGGGAATATCTTGTTAATGTTGCCGAGAAAATAGGATGGGAACGCATCTACTACACAAACACTGATTCCATCATCACAGACCAGCCTTTGGAAGGCATCATTCCTATCAGTAGAAAGATGGGTGAATTCAAGCGTGTGGAAGGGGGAAAGGCAGAGATATTCGGCATAAATGATTTCTATGTAGGCCGTGAAAGGAAGCTTGGTGGAATCCCGAAGGGGAGCGTGGAAATCAGCAAACGGGAATTTCTCGCCCACACAAGAAAGACCTTCAGGGCAGATGAGTCGGTGTTCATAAGGAATCTCAATGACAAGGGTCTGCCATTGAATCTGGACTATGTTGAATTGGAGCATGGATACTTTGGTTTGCCAAAACCTGCAATGAGATTTCCAAAAACGATTCCAGATTACAAGCTGGATATGGTCACCATATTTTCAACATCATTGGTGGATGCTAAAGCAATTTTAACGCAAGCAAGGAGGAGGTAAAAATGGGAAAAAGACTGAAACCACTAAGCATAGAACAACGAAAGGAAATGGATTACAGATTGGGAATTCTGCGTGACTCTATTCTGGAAATAGAGGCTGACCTTTCCCAAATGTATGGGCATAGACACGAGTTGGTGAAACTCGCTGATAATGCCGCTAAAGAAGTGTCTCGCTTGAGATACCGCTACCAGGACTTTTTGCACTTGGAAAGCCCGTATCTTATGCCAGGAGATGAAATACCGAACGCAAGGGAACCATATCCTTGGAACACTAGGTTCTCGGCGATATGGGTTGAGAAAAAAGATGCTAAAAGAAAAGAAGAAAAGGATGAGTGAAAAAAGTGGAAAAAGAAGAACTTGAAAGGAAAATAGAAAATGCACTGAAGCAACCTGATACAGTAGTGGAAGGTCTCTTCAACGTAAGAGAAGGATTGGAAATGCTCGGCAAGGATGAAAGAACCACGAAACAGATTCAGACATTCGTGGCCAGACGTTTAGAGGAACTTTCTGCAATCAAAGGAAACGGACAGTGGATAGTAAGGAATCAGCAAAGGATTTATGTTGACATGGTTGGCAAGGAGTTAATCAGATTTGCTGCTGACCTGATGAAGCAGAATACTCCATCAGAATTCCAGAATCAGTTTCTAAAGGTCACTTCAAAATTCAGATGGAATGAGCATTTTCATTTCTCCACATACACGTCAGAAAAAGATTTCGTAAAGAAACATTGGAAATTGTCGGAAGATGATATCAATTGGTATTACGATAGACGATTCGACATGGGCAGGAAAATAGGTAGGTCTGTTGATATATACGAAGACGGGAAAGTAGAAACAGACTGCCTTATCTTTGGAGTTGATGATTCTCTATTAATGGACTGGAATCCCTATATTTCGATATCAAAGGGAATCTGGATAAGCAGGGATTTTAAACGAAGTGAGGTGGAAATTCTGCCTGTAAAGATGAATGAATTTGAAAAAATGTTCCCTGATGAGATAGACCCTGATGTGTCAAAGATTGCCTCACTGACAGCAGAGGAAAGGGAAGCATTGAGAAGAGAACTACTCGGTGTCTTGTAACCTTATTTTTTTTTTTTTTCAGGGAGGAGGAGGAACGAAATTTTACTATTATATACACCCTAATGG
>JAKBQK010000427.1 GCA_021835265.1 Thermoplasmata archaeon | reverse complement strand
CACAGCCCATGGTTAAGCTTGCAGAAAGCAACATGATTACACAGGGTTGGGTTACGAGCCTTGTGGACAGACTTGAGTTGAAGGGTTATGTTGAGAGGATCAGGAGCAATACTGACAGGCGTGTGGTTAACATTGCGGCGACAAGGAAAGGAACTGAATTCTACAGGAAGATAATGGAACTCCACGAGGAATTCATATCCAGGACTCTGAGTTTCATGGACCATTCAGATATGGTAGTTCTGAAAGACCTTCTTGGAAAGATTGAGGAGCATCTCCTTAGCAGCACACAGTTGCTGGATGAAACTACTCAACGCAGCGTGAGGTAACTCTTTCACTGCTTTCCTAATATTTAACTACTATTGATTGGAGAAATCTGAACCAATTACAGTAAGTGTTTAAAGCGTAACCTTTAATTTTTCAATTCAAATAACCGCAAGCAGTGTTTGCCCAGCGATCACCCATAATCATTATACAGAACATCATAAGTGCTGTATTTGGCTACATTGGGCTTTTCTTCATCCTGAGATACATAGGTACAGCTGACTGGGGATTCGTTGGGGCAGGAATAGGTTTTGTTGGAGTGTTATCCCTGTTCAGCGACCTGGGATATTCCACAGCACACACAATAAAGATATCTGAGGGTGAAGACCTCGGTGTCTGCAACGGCACCTTTCTTGCTGTAAAAATAGTGCTGGGATTTCTTTTCGTTGTTCTGACCTTGGCTTTCCTCTTTGTATGGACGAATGTTCTCCATAAGGGTTTCCAGTCGCCAGTTGAATACTGGATCATCATTTCACTCATACCATATTTCTTTTTCCAGAATTTCCTCGGGTTCACAAATACATATTTCAGGGCAACCATGAAGTCAATGAGGACATCCATACCTCCACTTATCGAAGCAGTTCTCAGGAATTCTATTTTTATAATGCTTGCATTCATTATTCGTTTTTCAAGCCCCTCATCCCCTGATTATATGGCTGCCCTCTATCTTTCTGCCACTTACAGTTTTACTTTCACCGTCTATTTCATTGTGTCACTCTTTGTGGGAAGGCCATGGAAAATCAGCCGGCCCACCAGGAGTATGCTCAAAACATATACACTTCTCGCTCTTCCACTGGTTCTGGTGACTTCAGTTGGAACGATCAACGGAAACATAGACAAAGTTGTAATCCAGTTCTTCTGGGAGGCAAATGCAACAAGCGCATTCTTTTCCAGCCAGCAGATTTCTGCAGTAGTAACTACCCTTGCCAGTTCTCTTTCTATGTTTTTTCTTCCCCTTCTCATCAGAAGAGGAAAGCATGCAGGAAAAGAAGAGCATAACCGGTCTATCTATGATTTTGAGAACCTCATTTCTCTTTACATTTTGCCCTTCGTTATTATTATGATAGTCCTTGCCACGTACGTTATGAACATATTCAATCAGGCTTACATTGTGTATAGTGGGATGCTGTCGCTTCTAGCATTCAGGGCCTACCTTGCCGCAATAAATTCTCCATATGTATCTGCCATAGCAAGCAGGTCCAAGACCGGGACCATCGCAAAAATAGATACCAGCATGGTATTTCTTAACATTTTGCTCATTGCTTTACTCGTTCCGCCAAACATTTTTGGCTTCAGGTATTTCTCATTAGGCTGGATTGGGGCGCCTGTTGCTATGGTAGTTGCGACCTTTGTCAGCACAGTCATCTACCGTGTTGTGGTGGCAAGGGTGGAATCAGTAAAGGTAAATCTTTACATTTTGAGGCACATCGTCCCAGCCGGCTTGCAAGTTCTGTTCATTCTGCTGGTTATTCATTTTGTAACGCCCAAGGATATACTCATACTTGCCCCTCTTTCATTACTTTCACTTGGAATATATTTCCTCGTTGCAATAGGAATGAAAGAGACTTCATTTGAGACATTGCTGGATATTATCAGAAATTTCAACCCAAAGAGGCTATCTTCAAGATACAGGGAAGAATCTCAGGAAACTGAAACTGATCTTGTGGACATGGAAAAACCCAAAAAAGATTATTAGTTTAAATAATATCTATAGGAAACTATGCCTATTTACGCCGTGGATGAACACGAGTTAATGCAGGAAGAGTCTACGCTCAAGGAAGGAGATGCCGAAATACAGGATGGCACCTTATACCTTACAGACAAGAGACTCATATATGAGAAGAAAGGAAAGAGGAGCCTCCTTCATGCTTCTTCTTCAAAGACTTACGTGGATGTTCCGCTATATGAGCTCAAGAACGTATCCGCTTCAGTCCCCATGATCAAGGTCTTCACAAAGAAGTACCTCACAGTGGAATATGACGATGCAGGTTCTCCCAAGAAATATGAATTCCTGCTTTCCGATCCAAAGAAGTGGCACGAAGAAATTTCCCGCTGGGTAAGCGACGCAAGGAGACATTATGAGGATGATTCGAAAAAACATGATGAGGAAAGCCACCGCAGGGAAGTGGAATTAGCGAATGCAAAGTCGTCAAAAACCCACATTGGAATGGCGTACTTTGGCAAGGAACCCAGTCTTTCCAACAAGCCAACAGTGATCGAATCTGATGGCGAGAAACCAGAAACACCAGTGAAGAAGGCATTGAAGGGACCCAAGTATGTGCCACTCCTCTGTGAGACATGCGGTACGGAACTGAAATCTGAAATGAAGTTCTGCCCCAACTGTGGTGCAAAGGTTAACCATTAGGTTAAGTCAACCATTTCAACTTTTTATTTTTGGTGTAAGGACATCAATGTTCGCATGTTGGTGCCCGTACGACCCATACAGGTGGCGTTTTAAGTCACTATATTGTGCGAAGGAGAAAATCAGTATATCCTGTTCAGGACGTTTGCCTTTAAGTATTCTATGACCTCTGCCACATGAGATTTCATCCGGTCTCTTGCCACTGCTGCATTTCCCAACTCCATGGCCTTAATGACATCTTCATGTTCCTTTATTTCGCTGAGCCTTCTCTCGTTGCTGCTGAACAATGCGGTTCGGATAACCTTAAGCTTCAGCCTGATCTGAATAGCATAGTCCGCAATATACCGGTTCCCACTCGCCTTTGCTATTATGGAATGGAATTTGCCGTTCAAATCTGCAAGCTTAATGGGATCAGGATCACTATCCTGATTCACCCGTTTGAACATTTCGAGGGTATTTTTCAGTTCGCTTATTACCTCTGGTGTTAATTTCTTCGTGGCAAGGTAGGTTGCTTCTGACTCAAGTATACCCCTTATTTCATATAATTCCAAAACTTCGTTTTCCTCAAGGAATATGATGTTATAGAAACGGCCGTTTCTTGAGACCAGGCCTTCAACTTCCAGTTGTACTAATGCTTCCCTTACAGGTGTCTTGCTCATGTTAAGGCTTTTGACGATATTGTCCGGGCTGATTGATTGTCCAGCCCGGTATTTCCCGTTTAAAATTCCATCAAATATGTATTTGTAAGCTGTTTCAGTCAGTGTCAGTTTATCAGAATTTTCTATTTTCATCGAATGCTAAGGAATGTCATCCTTTTAAAAAACATTTTATTCGGCAATAGCAGGTAAAAAAGATACAACAACAGTAATTGGAATTCATTATTTCTGACATTCGGCGTAAAAAGTTCTAGAAGAAAGAACAATGACCCAAAATTTCAGTGTTAAAATTTGCCTTTAATGAACAGTGGAAATTTTTTTTGTAATTAAGGGCAATGCTTATAATTCTCTGGAAATTGATTGTCATTGATATAAATGGAAATTTTCGAAACAAAGGTTGTAGATATCGATCATATAGAGTTTCACAATCCCGTAATAATTGGGGGTTTTGTTGGAAGCACCCTTACCGGATTTATTGCTGCGAGTTACATCATAGAAAGGTTTCAGATGCATCAGGTCGCACATGTAAAATCACCGCATATACCTCCAATTGCAGTGTTCATCGGAAAAAAACTCAGGACTCCATTCAGGATATATTCAAACAAGTCAGGAAATCTGATGGTTGCGATCTGCGAAGTTCCAATCGATGACGAAGGGCTTTATGAAATATCAGGAGCCCTTACATCATGGTTTTCGGAATCGAAACCGAAAGACCTGATCATTCTTGAAGGGTCTCCAGTTCAGCAGATAGTAAGCGAGCACAAAGTGTATTGCATAGCGAACGAAGACTTGTTGAAAACATTTACGAGCAAAGGACTCGAGCCTGCTCATTCAGCCCTTATCACTGGGATGGGCGGAGCTTTGATGAATGAGGCTCTGGCACACAAGATCCCAGCGATAACTTTCCTTACACCTGCTTCTGCAAATATTGCCGATCCTGGTTCAGTCCTTGCCCTTATTGAAAATGTCAACGATGCTTTTGGGCTTAAGATAGACACTGCAATTCTTGAAGAAAGTGTGAAGGACTTCCATAATCAGCTCAAGGAGCTTATGAGTCAATACAAAAAAACGTACTCAAAGAGCGATAAGACTCCAAGCGAATCCATGTATGGGTAATATCCGGATGGAGCAGGTAGTTACAATAGCCCAGGCAAGAAAAGGGTTACTGAGAATATAGGTTAGAAATAAAAGAATGAAATCAGCTTAAATGCGTAAGAATCTGTCCAGAATGGCTGTACTGATTGAAGAGTTCACGATTCTTTCAATCATTGGCCTTCTTGGGGCATACACTTTAACTTTACCTCTAAGGCCAAAAGACATGATCAAATCATTCATGGCATCGTCGTAATTGCCTAACTTGTCTATTAGGTGAAGATTTAAGGCACTAATGGGAGAAAATAACTCACCCGTCGCAACTTTGTCAATACCTTCGGCTGATAACCCTCTGTTCTGCGCTACCGAGCTTTTGAAGATAGAAAATGAATATTCAAGGATTTCTTTGTACTTTTCCTTTCCATTCGTGTCTGTATCAGAAAATGGACTCAACATATCCTTGTACTCACCCATTTTTACAATATCCATTCTGACACCAATCTTATTTAGAAGTTCTTTGACATTGGGATTTATTCCAATAACTCCAATCGATCCAGTGATTGACGTATTCATAGCGTAGATTTTTGTGCAAGCACTTGCAATCCAGTAGGCCCCTGAAGCTCCAACTCCCTCAATCACTGCGTATACAGGTTTAATTTTTCTAATTTTGTTGACTGCATACATCAGCATTTCAGAAGATGCTGCGTCTCCACCACCCGAATTCATGGTCAAAATCAACCCTTTAACTTTTTTTGATTTTTCAATATATGAAAATACTTCCAGATATTGATGGGCAGTACGGGAATTTATATTTCCTGAAATATCAACCCGTGCGATTACCATGATCTCAACAAGCTTGAAGGGAATTTATAATTAATGTCTTTCAGACAATCCGTAGGTGTCTGCAAATTAACCTGAAGGGGTATTATTCAGTTTTATCCAGAATCCGATCAAGTTCCAGGCATATCATGTGAATCATTGAGATATGTACTTCCTGGATAATGGGGGTAAAGTCAGACTCAACATTGAATAAGATATCAACCATATCTTTGAGCTTGCCGCCCGTTAGTCCAGTGAAGGCTACGGTGTATGCTCCTTTTTCCTTGGCAGCCTCAATGGCTTTAATCACGTTCCTGGAGTTTCCCGAAGTGCTTATCCCCACTACGATATCCCTAGCAGTTGCCAATGCAGATACAGGCCTTGAAAACACTTCATCGTAGGAGTAATCATTTGCTATTGCTGTCATAGATGAAGTATTAGTTGAAACAGCGATAGCAGGAAGAGCTGGTCGGTCCTTTGTAAAATGGCCATCTAACTCACCTACAAAGTGTTGGGCGTCTGCTGCAGACCCACCATTGCCAAAAGCAATTAGTTTTCCGCCATTTGCAAACGTATGTTGCATTTTCTCGGCAATTTTCTGTACTGTAGTGATGTTTATCGAGGCTCTTGCACTTAGACCATCTTCAATATATTCCTGTAATGAGTGAGATGTTTTCATGACGTATGAATAATTCCTAATCCATATAAATTGCTTAGTTAGAGTCCAGGTTTTTTAAACAGGTTTCTAAGAATGAATTTTAAAAAGTGGCATGTTTGGACTTATATTTCGAATCATACATTCCAATTCAGAGTGGAAGTATAATGACGAGAACTCTTATCTCCATTAAAAGAAAAGCACATTTTTATATATGCCTGAGATTAGAAAAATGAAAAGGTAACTTGGTTGAAAGCGGTAAAAAACATCTCAATCGTCATTACAAGCTACAATGATAATAGAGCGATTTATTTGATCAAGTTACTGCGAAACATGAGCCCGTTTGAAATAATAGTCGCAGATGGTGGATCTCGTGAAGAGATCATAGAAGAATTCAGAAGCCTTGAAGATGATGTTGTAAAATTATACCATTTACCCGGTAACATTGCAGAAACCCGATACCAAGTACAGAACTTGATCCAAGGCGAAATTACGGTATTTATAGATACTGATGAAATACCAAAGGATGAATGGCTCAAACTCCTTACAGAGCCTATTGAAAAAGGAGAATGTGACTTCACCTTTGGTTCGACCGTCCCTCAGATGATAGCAAAATCCAGATATTCTCAGTATCTGGATGATTATGATGCTTTCCTTTACTCTAAAGTCCTTCCGCAGGATATAATGAAAGGGGCCATGGGTAATTCTGCGTGGAAAACAGAAATCATTAGAAAAATTGGATTTGATCCCTGCCTTGGAATTGGCGGAGAAGATTATGATCTAACAATAAGAGCTGTTGGGGCGGGTTACAAAGGCTTTTATGTCAGGAACGCAGTTCTCGGGCACGATCAAAATTCCATTACAACTTTTAAGAAATTCATTAAGAAAATATTCTATAATTACCAAGTCGGGGCCTCGCTTGTTTACAGAAAGAACAATATGTTATTCAGTAGAAGTGCTGCTTCAGTTTCAGAAAATACTGTGTTTAAAGACCCACTTGAAGTGGTCGTTTACATGCTTAAACCAATAGCTCTTATTTTTTCACTTATGCTTAATCCTTGGGAAGACCCAAGATACTGCCGTTTTAAAAAAACTAATGGCATTGAATATAATTGATTTGACAAATTTCAGATAGTACGGATTGAAGACTGATGAATACTGATCAAGATAACAGGAAATCTATATTGATAATATCGGATATCAACATAGACTCAGGTTTTGGGAAAGAATATTTCGTATATAACTTCGCAAAGGAGATATCCAACGAATATCGTGTTTTCCTTTTCGAGTCGAAGAAAGGGGAACCAAAAAGTAACTACAATGAAGAATTAATGGCAATGGGGGTGAATGTAAAATTCTTTAGTAATCTTCTCGGCTCAGTTTTGCCATATTCCATCAGTGCAACTAAGGTTCTTTTTAATCTTCTACTTACGATAGATATAGTATATTTAGCAGAGAGTGATCTTTTTACAGATATATTTATCTCTATCTTACGTAAATTTCTTAAATTTAGGGTTTTTCGTGGTTATCATAACCCACTTGAATACGACTTATTACCAAATGGGAAAAGAATCTCCAGATACTCAGCTAGAAAACTGTACTATAGGTTTATCTTGAGAATTGAGAAGGGTTTTGACGGAATTCATGTTGAAAACAGTGATCACAAGAGGATATTGCAAGAATTGGGCTATAAAAAAATTGTATTTACACACCCTTACGTACTCACAAATCTTCCGCTTTCACCAACAATAAAGTTTGAAAATTTCAGTGTATTATTTCTTGGTAGATTGAATTACCACAAAGGAAGCGATTTAATCCCTCAGATAATTAATTCTATTCAAAAAGTTGGAGTGACGTTCAATGTTTACATAGCAGGGGATGGTATTCTTAACCAACAAATAAAAGAAATCTGCTCCAATTATGAGAATTGCAAATTTTTAGGTTTCGTTTCTTCCATTGAAAGGGACAGTTACTTGTCGAAATGTCATGTTTTGATTACCCCCACTAGAGTTGAGGCATTCATGTTAACTGGTATAGAAGCGATGGCGTTTGGCACTCCTGTAATTTCTTATCCAGTCCCGGGTCCAAACGACTATATCAGAGATGGGTTAAACGGATTCATAGCTAAAAATGTGGAAGAATTAACTCAAAAAGTCAAGGTCATTTATTCTGATTTTGTCAATGGGGATTACCAGAAATATACGCTAAATTGTCTTAAAACAGCTTCCGAATATACCCTCGACGCTGGGAAAGGAAAATACCTGGAGTTAATAGAGAAACTCATGAATTGAATTTGTTTGTGAATGACTTTTAGAGAAATATAAAAATTGAAAGATTAGATTTATTTTGAATTAACAACAGCAGTACGAGGTGTTTTCAAACCTCTGAATATCTCCGGATCATTGGAGATCAGCGTATAATACTGTCACAATATGAGTTATTTCCTCTGGAAAGTGACTGTTCTGATAATTTTGCACCCGTATTAAAAAAAAATTTAAATGGCCCAAATTATCCGATCAGGAAATCTATTTCTGACAACGTTATAGCATATAGTGTAAACGCCGGTCATGATTTGGGCAAAATCGCCAGTAATGGTTTTAAATGGAATTTGACTTTATTGTCTGATATAAGAATTCGATGGTGTTTGTTATATATTAGCTATTAATTTTCGATTTGGGTAAATGGACAAAACAAACATAAACAAGTCCAGGTCTAACAATGTTGGTAATTACGACATCACCGTCATAATTCAGTCATATAATAGACCACAATTTCTATATCAAGCAATTGAGTCTGTTCTGTCACAGGATACTAATTACACTATAGAATTGATTGTGGTGAAGAATTATAATGACTTAAAAGTAGACGAATTACTAAACCTATCAAATGCAATTAATATGCTGAGCCAAGACAAATCTTTTTTAGGTAAATTAATGGAAGGTCTTTCTCAGTCTACCGCTAAAATCGTTTCTTTCTTGGATGATGATGACCTATTTACCAAAGACAAGATACAGACTGTTGTCGATGAATTTATCAATAATAAGCGTCTTATATATTATCATAACTTTTTTGATGAAATAGATGGTTCTGGGAATATTAGGAAATCCGTATTAATGAAGCCGGGTAGCAAGGACATAGTTATAGATACGAGAGATTTTAAACAAAATAAGCGAAATGAACTTTATTTTTTCTATTCTTGTTATAATACAAGTTCAATTTCAATTAGAAGAGATGAATTTATGAATTATTTTAATGAGCATATTGTAATTACATAATTTC
>JAKBQK010000302.1 GCA_021835265.1 Thermoplasmata archaeon | reverse complement strand
AGGTACTGGGAATTAGTGTTGATACCCCTTTTTCACTTGCAAAGTTTGCAGAAACAAACAATCTAAATTTTGATCTTCTCAGTGATCACGGAAAACATGTAATCACTGAATATGGTATAGTCCACAAGAACTTTATAGGTCTTCCAAAGCTGGATGTTTCAAAAAGATCTGTGTTTGTACTTGATAAGACTGGAAAGGTAGCATATGAATGGGTTTCTGAAGACCCTGGAAAGGAACCAGATTACCAGGCAATCAAGGACAAGCTAAAAACAATGAACTAATTTTAATCCATACCATTCTATTTTTTTTAAATTCAAAAGCTTTGGGATAGTATTCTAATAGCCATTCTTAGTCAATTTTTATCTTTTTACTTTATTTAAAAAATTATGCAATAATAAATACAAAACCAGGTGGTAAATCAATAACCTATCATGATAGTTATCAGTGTAAATGGGTATATTCTAGAAACAAGTTGGAGAAAATTAAATTAAAAGAAACTTTATTATCTATAGAATCAGTATATTAAAAAAACCTAATTAATATCATATAAAGAAATAGAAATTATGGCATCTATATCATATTTATTTAAAATAAATGCTTATGGTTTGTCTGAAAGTTTTGATGGCCACCAGTTATATTTCTTTATTATGGTCATGATTGCTGGAATGAAGAATGGCCAGCTAATGAATGTGTCTATCAACACTCCGAGCCCAACTCCAATACCTATCTCCTGGACGAGTGGAATTGCACTGAAATAAAGCGCTGCGAATGTCACAAATAGTAATGTTCCAAGTAGCATGATCACGCTTCCATTTTCAGTGACACTGGTTACCACAGCATCTCTGAGACCGGATCCTTTCATTACTTCCTCTCTCACTCTTGTGATCATAAATATGTCATAATCGAGACCTACGGCAAGTAAAGTTATAAAAACGAACACTGGCATGAATATAACGACTGGAAATCCCTGAAGGTAGTGGAAAATAACATAAGAAACTGAAAGAGAAGCGAGTACAACCGCCATAACCATTATGATTAGCCTGAGAGGTGTAAGGACAGATGAGAGCTGTATTAGCAGTATTAAAAATATGGTTATGGCCAGAATTGGAAGGATTTCAGAAAATGATACCTGCGTTGTGTGCAAAGCATCTGACAAGCTCTGTGTTAATCCACCCACTGCCACACTGTATGTTGTTTTAGCATCAGGTACAGCTTTAATGTTCCCATAAAGATTGGTTACAGTGTTAATTGCCTTATTACCCCATCCTATATTGTATGTCTGAAATACTATCTCCACGTAATTTGGGTTTGTGCTACTTATAAAAGTATTTGTCTGATTAATGTAAGTAGCCGTGGCTGCAGACGGAACATTGGATGGCACATATCCGGTGTAGTATCCAAAAGGTCTACCAGGCCCGAGCACTTCTGAAATACCTTTTGTATTAATGGTAGCGTTTTCTATCTGAAGGACAGTAGACATTTCTGCAGTGTTAACAACTCCATTTGACACCAACGGTTGTGGGAGATGTACGATTTCAAAATCTCTATCGAAGAAATCTCCATTAAAGCTATCGTTAACAACCTGAATGGCAGATGTTGCTGGACTTTGAGGTAATAATTTTAGTATGTCAATTCCTGAAGGGGTAACTTCATAAACCGTTAGTCCAAGAATTGATACTACCACAAAGATAGCTACCATTGTTTTGATGTGTTTAGTGGAGAAAAGACCCACTGCGTGTAGATGTTTATGGCTCCCTTCATGGAATTCTCCGTTAGCGGTTTTCTTGAATATTTTAGTTCCATATCTGTGAAGAATGGAAAGTAGTAGTGTATTTGCTACCAAAAGTGTAATTGTTACACCAATTGCATTTGCGAAGCCTGAATCGCTGAAAAAGGGTATATTTGCAAGCCAGAGAACAACCTCAGAAAGTATTACAGTGAGACCGGAAGTAAAGACAGCGTGACCAGCCCATCTTGCAGACATAACTGTTGGTCTTTCCGTTTTCTTTCGAAGCTCTGATCTGTATCTGGCCATTATGTAGACAGTATAGTCGCTACTCAGCCCGAGTATGAATATCAAAAGTAGGGTTGGAGTTATGAAAGAGGCTTCAGTGTGTAAAACATATGTATAGAGATATCCCACTATTCCGAGGGATACTATGGTAGAAACCAAAAACATGAGTATAGGTATAAAGGCAGCCTTTACCGACCGGAAGAATAGTCCGACTATCAGGATCGAAATAAGTATACCGGCTCCAAGTGCTTTTATTAAACCAGAAGTAACCTCTCCTGATAACTGACTTGCGAGCTCATTTGATCCTGCGACCAGAAACTTACTTCCTTTATACAGGGCGGAAGCATTGTTTGCAATGGACTGGATTTTATTACCAACCTGAGCAGAATAATTCCCCTTAAAGGTATAAATGAATATGGATGTACTGTGATTATAGCCCACAAAGTTATGATAAAGATATGGTGTCGGAACGAGAGGCAAATCCTGTAATGGATAAGAGGACATAAACTGGTTTACAACCGCCTTTACGGAGGTTGAATTAATAACTGAGCTAAGATAAGTCGATAGGAAGTTTTTATTCGCCTCAAATAGTGGGTTTCCTGCAAAATCTTTTAAGGTTGATCTGACTGAAAGAAGATTTGCTATTGAATCAAGCTGTAGCTTAGTTGCGGGCTGGCTGAGGTTATATGCTAGACTGGCAAATTTAATTATTGAAGTATTATCCGTAGAAACAATTAAAGTCTTGATATTAGAAAAGGAATTTCCCGATTCCTCCTTAAGAAGTTGAATGGAGAGGTTTACATTCTCACTTAAAGGGCTTGATACGTATCTGGTTAGATTCTGGTGAACTATTATAAATGGACCTATTGGGTAAAGACCAGAACTACTTAGGGATGCGTTAAAAGCTGAATTCTTAAGACTAATTTCTGATCCTAACTGTATTATGTCATTTAACTGTTTCACATTGCTTGATTTTAATGTTGAATTCACATATTCTGAGAACAGGTTGGTGTATGCTTTCTGTAAATTGAATACAGGACTATTCGAGGGCAACTCCTGAATCACTGTATTATATGCTATGGATTCGGATTCAGTCACATTTTTTCCATTAATATAAGCGTTATTTAAGGACAGAAAATAGATCTCTTCCGGATCTAAAAATATAGGAGTTGTTTTATTTATTCCAGATTCAACTTTGTTCATATTTTTTGTAATATTATAGTTGGCGGAAATCAATTTAAGTACTCCAACAGTATAATTTTGTAGCGTATCTCTCTCAGTGACAATAATGTTTTCTGTTCCTGTATAATTTTTAGTTGTTTTCAGATACTTATTCATTTCACTTTGAAAACTTATAAGTGCATTCATTCCCTGGGAGGTGGTTGTTGTAATATTTTGTGAAACAATTATTAATTCTGATGTGTTGGTAGAGTGTCCTGCGGCAGATGGACTAAAATATTTAGATACTTCAGAAGTGGCGTTACCAGACATTGTTTTACTGGAACCAAATCCATTGGTAATATTGAAGCTTGTGTGTGAAAAGACTAGAAGCGCACCATAACCCATCAACACGATCAAAACTATCCATATAACAATAATTTTTCCACTATTCTTTGATACACCTTTGCCGATCCTCTCAAAGACGGACTCAAACATACACCCTAATTTTATTAACATATTAATGATTTACTAATTAAAGAAAATGGAGACATTCACTGGAATAGTTTTAGAAGTCTTCAAAGAAGTTATCTATAAACTTGAGATATATTGAATTTCCCAATCAAATTTTAAAATTTGGATTTTCTATGGAAAAACATTAGACTTAATTTCATCAATTATTGCAATCTTTTTCTTAAAGGTTAATTGCGGAAATACACTTATTATGTGAAAAATATCTATAATCAGGCAATGTTAAAAAATATTTTTCACTCACCTTCCAGCAAGCTTTAGTATGTTTTATGTATTACAGATCAATAACACTTTGTTTTGCGGAGGTTGTCGAGCATGGTCAAAGGCGATGGATTCAGGGTCCATTCCTGCAGGGGTTCGCCGGTTCAAATCCGGCCCTCCGCATCTGATTATAAATAAAAATGTGAAGATCAGTAGTTCTATATTATATTTAGAAATCTTATTATTACCAGTCACGGAAGGAATCTTTTAATTTTTTTCTGCGCCTTCTTCCTCTGAAATATGAAATCATTGCATAAATGTAGAACATTATTCCCATATAAATTAATATGTTAAGGAAAAGGTATATTGGAGATTCATATGAAATTGTTCGCACATTAGAGTTTACAGTAGCACCGCCATCCAGCACTGCTATTACCTTAAAGTAATATTTTGAATCTGGGTAAATTCCATTTATGAATGCAATATTATTTGAATGCCCGGACATTCTGACCTTGTTCCAACTTAATTGTCCTGATGTACGGTATTCCACTATATAGTAAGAAACGGTTGAAGACGAAAAAGAGATTGACCAAGAGATAAATGAAGTAAAGAAAAATAACGGAATCAATCTATCAATAGTTATAGATAGGGCGGATTCTAGGAGAGAGCTGATATTTGGCTGAAGCAATATAAGCTGATCTACCTTATTCTGTTCCAGTGTATAATTAGTTTTTGTTGAATAGAAATATCTAGCGTCAGTAGTTACCTGATCTTTTCCAGTTGGTAACCAAATGGAAAAATATCCAAATCTATCCGAAGAAGCATTAATATCACTGTAGGATATCTTTGCGGAAGCTATAGGTATAGTGATGCTGTATTCCGCGTCATAATAACCGTTTGCAACTGTTCCATTTAGGTAATAGCCATTTCCATTTCCACCTAAGGAGAAGGGAAGGTAAGTCACATTGAACCCTGGTTTTAGTCTTAGGAATCCTGATGTGTTTTTATACCCATTTTTTGTGGATTTAATAGTGAAATTAATAAACTGAGGGATCACCGAATAAACTATTATTCCATTATGGTCTAATATTTCTGATCCATTTGACAGACTTAACTTGGCTCCAATAGGCGATATATCAAATGATAAATTGACTGGTATTTCCTGTTCTCTAACTTTAGTATCTGAATTCGCAAAGTGAGATGTATTTGTTCTGAAGCCCATTGAATTAGTTGTGAGATTGGTACAAGATCCTAGTGATGAAAATCCAGTAGTATCGTTTAATCTGAGATTGGAAGTGTAATCAATGATTGATGTAAAGTTGTTGCTGTAATTAGAGTCTGCAGGATAAGAGAAATGTAAATGCAAAGAGCTGACGGATGGTAAATCTATATCAAACTGAAATACCATTTTTAGTTGACGGTAAAACCTTATTTTCAGGGATTCACCAGAATTTACCTGAATTGTCCTGGAATTTTCTATTTTTCCATTAAGAGTTACAGTGTTACCGCCAGTATTGGAAATATATATAAACATCGGACTTGATTGATTTAACTCTATGGATGGATAAGCGCCACTATTTTTCTCAAATGATCCTGAAGGATTGGATGAATTATAAGAGAATTCTATGGAGTTACTGGTATTTTTAATTTGTAGAGTAGAACATGCAGTTTTATTAAAAGGATAAATTGGTTTACCTGAAACTGGTTGAGTTACTGATAAATATCCGTTGTTGAAGACATTTTCAGATGAAGAAGCAGTTCCACTGTTGAGAGGCTTTCCTTCTCCACTGCTGAACTCAAATATAAAACTGGCATTGGTACCATAAATTGACTGTGGAAAGACCTGCAAATCCTTTGTCGTATTACCTACTGTTATCGTCAGTTTATCCACTTTGAGCTGAACCACTACTTTTTTTGATAATATTTTTTCTGTACCCAAATTTCTTAAATAAATATAATTTCCAGCCTTGAATGATTCATATATTGAATTACCTATCTGGCACAGCCCCGCTCTGATAGTAGAACCGTAAGAACCAATGGTAAGCCCAGCGAAGGAGATGTATTGGCTGGAAGCAGATGTTAATGGTGACATCGAAACTTCTGTGTTGAAGTTTACATAAGATGTGTTAATCTGGCCATATGTCACACTGTAGCCATAATATGAATAAATTTGT
Organism: Thermoplasmata archaeon; assembly: GCA_021835265.1. Next base: position 3,108 of record JAKBQK010000302.1, on the reverse strand, counting down.
GATATATCTTTTGCAAGTAATCCAGCATTTATAGACCCAAGGCCTGTTACCGGATTCCATCCGTATGTTGCCGTGTAATATCCATTACTCCCACCTACTGCAGGAATTATAGCCTTTCCGTACTGGTTAGTTCTTGAAAGGTTAAAAAGTAGCGGATTTATGAAACCAAGTTTTCCATGAAGAGCCTGATCTATTAGTATAAAAGAACCTGCAGTAATCGGTGTTGCGAGGCTAGTACCTCCAAGCGTTATAGCATTTCCCCTTGAAAAGACAGTCACCCCACCATCATTAGGATTAGCTACTGCAGATATATCTGGTACCCCTAAGGATTGTCCGTGAAAACCGGTCGCATTCTGATAATTAGGTGCTGAAAAGGCTGTACTGTAACCACCACCACTTCCGCTCCATGATGTCTGTGTATATTTTCCATCTGCATAATTTAAAGTAGTACCGCCTACTGATGTTACGTATGGATCTCCGGCTGGAAAGTTAACTGTCAAAGCTTTTGTTGCATCATAGGCTCCCTGATCACCCGATGCTGCAAATATGTGAATGTCCTTTTTATTTGCTTCAAGAAATGCTTGATTATAGGTATACATTAATCCATTAGAAAGAGAGGACTCTGCAATTCCCCAGCTCATACTTAGACCATTGACGTTACTGATATTATTTATTGTATCGTTTACCCCACCTTGAAGATATCCAACTTCAGCATTTGGAACTATGATTAGATCTATATGTGCTCTTGGAGCTATCGCATGAAACCACTCAACGTCAGTTGCGGTTTCAAGGGACCAGCTGGAATTAAGATTCTTAGGTGACCCATATGGATAGTAGTAGGATATGTTCGCAGTAGGTAGATTATATAGGGAATTGAATGATTCAAGGTCATAATTGAGGGATGGGTCTCCGAAAGCATCAACAATAGCAATTGTAAAACCCTGGCCACATGTATCGTTTTGGTAAAATCCGGTTAGATTATAAGCTTGTCTTATTTGAGAAACATTATATGGAAAACCCTGGCCTACCAGCTGTGGTTTCTGTTTTAAAATAGCAAGCTGTGGTGAGGCATTAACATTCCATGCGAGACCACTGCGACTTGTGTTAGTAGTTGTTAGATTTTTGTAAATATATTTTGCATTATCTACAGAGGAAGTGTTGGATAAAGATATGACGGTAAATCCTGAAGCAATCATCAGGAATATAATTGAAATGACAACTAGTTTTCTGAACATGATTTTCCCGTATTGGAAATTTTATTAATATATGTATCACTTTCTGTTTATTGGACGAAAAAAAATTTTTGACTAAAAAATTCAGGGAATATTACTATCAGAATAAACAGGTATATACAGAACAGTTAAACAAAAGGGAAATCGGTTTCATACCATTCGAAGGAACAATGATTAGACATAGAAAAGTTGAAGATTTACTGGATCTACAGAATTTTCTCATGGACAACATTCCAAGACATCTTTATCACTCTGTTGCTTACTACAAGTACCCTGATAAAAGGTCAATGCAGGAAAAAGAGTGGAATGGGGCAGAATATGTATTTGATCTGGACGCAGACCACATTCCGGGTGCAGATCAAATGTCCTATGAACAGATTCTAAGGGAAGTGAAAGATCACACCTTGAGGCTTTTGAATAAATTTCTTATTGGATATTTGGATTTAGATCCTGAGAGTCTTAATATTTATTTTTCGGGGGCAAGGGGTTATCACATTCATATAAAAAGTGATAAAATTTACCAGATGAACTCTGATCAGAGAAGGGAGATTTCTAATCTTGTCAGGGGAGAGGGCATATCAATCAAATCCTTTTTAGGCATAGCATCGAAAACTCCCATTACTGGAAAAGGTTGGATATCAGATATAAACAGCGAATTGATAGATACACTTAACAAAATCGCACAGGGGGAAAAAACGGAATATGTCGACAGAGTCGGGGAAGATAAGATAAAGCAGTTGCTTGATAGGACTATATCAGCAAAGGATAAGAGGAAGTACAGACAAATATATATGGAACAGGGGATTGAAAAGTACAGTAACAGTAACATAAAAATGATTGAGAATCTACTTGAGAAAATTATAAGTGAATATGTTAAAAAAAATTCAGTAGAAATCGATGAACCCGTTTCAACTGATATTCATAGACTGATCAGGTTTCCATATAGCCTTCATGGAAAAACTGGGTTGATTGTAAGAAAAATAGACATAGATTCACTTAAAACATTCGAACCTCTGAACGAGGCAATTCCAAATATATTTGGGGATGATTTGATCGGAGTAAGGATGAAAAAACCTTTTGAAATAAATTTCAATGGAATTCATTATAAATTAGAAGAGGAAGATACAGTTCCATCCAATCTGGCAATATTTTTATCGCTTTCAGGTAGAGCTAATATATATTGATTATTATTTGATAGTAAATTAAAGAAAATTAAATATATGTAAACTCAATGTAGAAAACGGTGAAAAAATGGAATTAAAAAATACCAAGACTTTAGAAAATTTGAAGGCAGGTTTTGCTGGAGAAAGTCAGGCCAACAGAAGATACCTTTATTTTGCCCTGAAGGCAGACGAAGAGGGACAGCAAGAAATAGCACAGGTTTTTAGATCAACAGCAGACGGTGAGACTGCACATGCTTTCGGTCATCTTAAATATCTGGCACTCGTAGGGGACCCAGTAACCAACGAGCCAATCGGAACAACCGAGCAAAACCTAAAGTCAGCCATAGCTGGAGAAACATATGAATACAGTCAGATGTACCCCGGCTTTGCAAAGGATGCAAGAGAAGAGCATTTAGACGAAATCGCCCACTGGTTTGAAATACTATCGAAGGCCGAAAAATCACACGCAACAAAATATGAAAAGACTCTGGCCGAAATGAAGAAAAGCCAGTGATTGGAATGCAAAAAATTACTGAAGGGGAAATTATCCCCCCTGAAAAATTTTCAAAGATTTTAACAGAAGAAAGAAAAAAAATTATAGCAGTTAAAAGACACAGAAGAATCGCAAGTAAAACTTTCAGTTATCTATTCGAAAACAGGGATACTGTATTGAATCAAATCAATGAAATGATACTTATTGAAAATGTTCACGA
>JAKBQK010000041.1 GCA_021835265.1 Thermoplasmata archaeon | reverse complement strand
CATGCAATTCTAGAAATGCAGTAAATAGTATGATTAAAGAGACTATGATACGCGATTTAACCAGAAAGAAGAATCTAATTACAGACATGTTCAAAGAAAAGTATCCTTAAAATTAGACACAATTCTGGACACTACGCATTACGGGGCACTTCTTCAAAGGTAATGCTGTAATAATAAAAAACACGAAATTTGGAGATTACATTTTAAGAGCTGTATCATAAGCTTCTTGCAATTTCAATGCAAAAGAGTCCAGTTTAAAAGTTTCTGAAGCATACTGCTTGACCCTTTGTTTAATATCTTTATCTTTGCCTATTCGATCAATAAGGTCCTCCAATTCTATGGCTACCTCAATAGGATTTAGTGAATTACAAATTCTGAACAGTTCATTTGATATTGGTTTTAATTCACTAGACCCAGTCTTAAGAGACAATAGAACCGGGCAGCCAAACTGCATAGCTTCAATTACAGCTATTGGAAAACCCTCTGATTCAGAAACTAGAGCAAAACAAGTAGCATTTTGATATTCTAGGTGCAATTCTGTGTCATTAATATCCGTCAAAAAAACAACCATGGAACCCAGAGACATTTGTTGAGCTAATCTGACAAGGTTTGGGTGTTCACTCCCAGTGCCTACTAATAGAAGTTTCTTATTATGTATTCTTAAGAGATTAAATGCTTCTAACAAAATATCAAATCTCTTTCTTCTGTCTTGTTCTCCCACAGAGATAATTCTTATTTCAAAAGAATTGGTATGAGAGTTTATCGCTAATTTATCTTCAATGGGCACTCTGTTATTCTCTTGTAATAATGTATTAAAATAAATTACCGTAACAGGTTTTTTTGTAAGTCTGGAAACTACATTTGATATGGGAAGAGAAACTGCAATTACGTAGTTACAACTCATAATTGCAATCCTCTCTAAAAACAAATTATTTAGTAATTTAATCAATTTAAGACTCTTTGTAGTATAAACTTCCTTATTGCTGTAAATGGAGTCATGAATTGTATAGATTATTTTAACTCTAGTAAACAATTTCACAATAATAGATGCAATATTTGCATTTAGGTGAACTAACTTTATTTCCTTATGCTTGTATATATATTTCACTGCAACGAACGATAACTGAATATCCAACAAAAGCGTCTTGATATAATACATAAGACCTTTTCCTGAATTAATATCTAAAAATGGTTTTACTTGGATAAATGATAGGTTCCCGCCTTCATTGGAAGGCTTGTATTGTCCAATAAAATGTACCTTGTACTTTTGAGGTTCTAAGCGCAGTAACGCTGAAGCATAAAGCATGGACCCCTTAGGTGCGCCACCTATGGATGGCCACCTTCTAGCAGATCGTGACACTATAAGTATGTCCGGAATTTTACCAAGAGAATTTTCATGAGATTTTTTTATATTTATGCCCATTCAGATACCTCATGGTTCAAATTTAGTTGTACGTCTCCGATCGATCACTGCTATAAATACTCCAAAAAATACAAACCCAGGTATAGATACAACTTCTATGGAGATCGAATAATTTAGAACCTTCGTCGTCGAATAAATAATATCAACATTTGTAAATGTTCCATTACGTATAAACCAGCTATTAGCGACTATATTCCCAGGAATATGGACCTCTAATTTTATGTTATTGCTAAATAGATTCCAATTACTATTAAATGTCTGAGTATAAACTATAAAGCCTGGGCCTACCACAGATTTATTCAAATAGACATTTCCATTCTCACTGGTATACGGAAGTTTAACAAATTCTTGTTTAATCTGTATAGAATTATTATACAATTCCAGAGTCACATAATTAATAGAAACTAGGCCATGGGTGAGTACAGTCAAATTGATGATGCCTGATTTGTATTTTGTAGATAGGGAAGTAAAACTAAAACCACTATTATTTATGTCATTAATTCTAGAATCAGTATTATAGTTATCCTCCAAAGTTAAAGAAGAAGAACCCTTAAGATCAGCCCTAACGCTAAAATTGAGCATGTTATAATTGCTTGTGGAGAGCATATTATCAGGAAGGCTTTCGCTAAGAGCAGCCTGACTAGAATTAACAATATATGACTCATTGTTCGAAGCTATCCACGAACAAGATACTCTCTTCAAGGCTGTTGAAACGTTAAAGATTGCAGGGGAGATAAAGGCATAAACAGGGATTCCATACTTCGCAGCTATTTTAACTGCAAAAGGATCGCTTAAAAGTTCATTGAAAGTGATAAAAATACCCGAGGAATAGGGCGTCAATTGATTAATATTGCTTTCATTTAAGCTTGATCCATTTATCAACAAGTCTTTAAAGTTGTAAAAAGGCTCATCAAAAATGTTATAAAGAATATCAGTCCCACCAAAGTATATGTAATATGAATTTGTAAAAAATAAAGGACTAGAAACATTTGGAAGTTCATAGACCCGTTGGTCTGAATTTAAATAGACTGGATCTCCAAAACCCATTTGGTGCTCAAAACCTATGTCAGAGGTGATGGGATTAATGGAAGGATCACTATAATAAGAAGAGTTTCCTAAATTGGTTATTATGGCATACTTAACGTTAAGCCCAGCTAGAATTTTACTGATGTTATTAGTATATCCATTGGTCTCTCCATAGCCAATTATCTTATCAATAGCTAATGAATAAGGTGTTCCAGCCTGAAACATAACGGTTGGTTTTGTTGAAAGATAAGGCGATAGAAATTCTGTACTTTGCGAAACGCCAGACCAGGGCGATCTACAATATATGTTACCAAAGGGAAATTCTATGGTATACGAATTGGAGCTTTGGTTTTTAATGTAAGCATAACCATCTGTTAAGCTTGAAGGAAAATTAAATGTAGTTGGGGGAGAAGTAAAAACTTCAATATTTTGAGAGAAAAGAACAAAGAGAATAACCATTACAACCCCAAGCTTCATCAAGGTTTTGGCTCTTAGCTGATACGATTTGTTTTTCCAAAATGCAAGAGAAATTAAAATTTTCTTAGCTCTAAGGTATAAGGGAGTTCCACTGCCCTTTGCAGAAAGTTGCATATCCGTTACAAGCCAACCTAAAACATAGGTGTAACTTAGAACTGTGAAATAATCCCATCTAAACAATGCCGGAATATAATTAAATAACGGAATATAATTGTATATTAATTCTACAAATAATGAAAGTCCAGGAACCCAGGGGCCAGTTGCAATTATAGAAAAAAAGATAGAGTATATAATGACAAGTTTTAGTTCCCTACGTTTTGAATATTTAAAAGCGTAAATGTATAGAATTATGGGTAAAAAGAGGTAAATGGAATATGCGAGTCCATTGAAAGGTGAATATGTTAAGCTGTGTAAGTAGAAGTAAGTATACGATGAATCAGCAATAAAGCCGGAAAACGAATAAAACGGAAGCTCACCAGACGTTAACTTAAATGGAAGAACACCTGTTGTAATGTTTGTAGTAAATTCCGGTTTGGCTCCAAGGAAGTAAGGCAGACTCCAGCTTAAAGTCAGAAGTATAAATATGGTAACTGAATAAAAAAGCAAAGCAACCTCTTTTTTAGAATAGTAGTTAGTTTTCATTCTTTCATATAAAAAATATAAGGCAAACGGAATTGTTGCTACGACGATCATATAGAAACCGCCAATATCGCCTATTGAGAACAATAAATATAACACGAAAGGTGCAAGTAAAGAATATTTTATATCAGGTTTGTTCAGCAGCTTATAGAAAAAATATAGAAACAAGGGGTAAAATGCAAATGTAAACATCATCGCAAAGTGGCCTTCAAAAAATTGGGAAGTCTCTGTAAGTAACAAGTAGTAAAGACCAGAAATTAGCGCACTAACCGAGTTGCGAGTCACATTTTTTACAATAGAATAAACTATGATGCCGCTTGAGAACAGAAAAATAAATTCTAGTATTCTTATCAAAGGTGTTATTGGAAAATATTCTATTAGCGGCAGCAATAGTGTTGGACCAGTAAAACCTGGGAAAGGTTGGCCCCAATCTGACAATGTATATAAAGGGGTAATGTAATTAATCTTATAATTATAAAATGTCATGAAAGTATCCAATATATTTGTACCGCCAGGATATTGCCGGTTACCAAAATCAAGTCGAATTATTATTAACGATATTAAAATATAAATGGCAATAGGAAGAAGATAGCCTAATGCTTGACGGGTTTTATTTCTGTGTTCTTGAGAAGTCATAGGAATTAACTACCTTTAGAAATTGACTTGTATTTTCGCTAACGGTTAAATTAGTTACGCAATTCTTGCATTCAAACTTTTCCTGTTGTCTCATCGGATTTGCCAGCGCTTTCATGCATTCGGACTTAATTTCTTCATACGTATTCACAAACTTAACCATTGAACAATCAGAGAGAGATAATGATGGGCCTTCTTTACCATATGTTATAACCGGTACTCCTAAAGCAAGTGCTTCTAAAGGTATTAAACCTAGTGCCTCATAGTCAAATAAGAAAAGAATGGCGCGTGCCCCTTGAATTACTTCTATCATCTCATTTTTTGGTAAATATCCCAAGTAGCTATCACTCTCAATTTTTATGGGACCATAAATTTTTGCCTTTACCCCTTCGGATAACAGCTTGTAAATATGCTTCATTTCCTTATATCCTAAACTTGCAGTTGGTATGGCAATGTAACTTTCATTATTTGCTTCCTTTACGTCGTTATCGAGAAAATATGATTGATCTATTGATTGAATCTCTCCAAACGTACGTACGCCATAAAAGAAATTAGTCATCACTGAGGTCCATTTGGAATTTCCAAATATTAGATCATACGAAGATAGCAACTTCTTGTATCTTATATGTAACAAATAATAAATTGGGTATATTAAAAATGATAGAACCTCTGGAAATCTTTGATTGTGATAAAAATTATGTTCAGGGATCTCCATTACCGATATGGCGTATAAAGCATCCATTCCTAAAAGTTTTTTACCAATCTTTGCTGTTTCTAGGCCCTCGTCGGCAATCAGTAATATCAAATTATATGGCTTCTGCGGATTTGTTTTATAAATATATTCTATTATGCGTTTCCCAAACCTTCGCAAATACTGTTTTATAAAAAACTGAAAACTTGTATGCAGATTGCTTTTGGAAACTCTCATGTAAATAAATTTAGACTTGATTAACCTGTTTGAAATTTCATTCAATACCCCAGAATACACCTCGTAGGAAACGAAATCTACCTCATGTCCACGATTAGAAAGTTCTTCAGCTAAGTTGATAGAAGTTATATTTCCACTTATAGCATAAATCCATGGAACTATTATCGCTATTTTCATTTATCTTACCTTCGTTCTAAGAGTATCAAGGTAATCCAAAAATTTCTTTCTAACCACGTTCTCTGAATTATTTTTCATTACACGTTTTCTAGCGTTTTCTCCCATTTTTCTTATCTTTTCACTTTCTTCCAATAAATTTCTTATAATTGCAGAAGAGGATAATACAGAAGCAGGGTCAACTATCAACCCATCTTGTTCATTATCAATTAGTTCTAAGAAAGGTTCATAGTTTGAAGCCACCGTAGGAACACCAAGTGCAGCGCACTCCAATATAGAACTTGAACTAATTTCGACAGGTTCTCTGTACTTTCTACCGTACATGTCTGTTTGTAGGGAAAATTGCATATTTACCTTTGATCTGGACATTAAATTATAAAGACCGGATGAATTTATGCCTGGGATAAACTTAACGTTTTTCTGGAGAGAATATCGCATTACTGAGCTTACCAAATCATTGTAATACCCCTGGTCTCCTACTGAACCGACAATTACAGATTTAAGATCAGCCAAGCCTGATTTAACGATAGAATTAATAATTTCTACTCCAAGATCCTGTCTTTTCCAGGGTACAATCCTACCTACCATTAAAATATCAATATCTTTCACTGCTGGCCTGAGAGAAAATAGCTCGTCAGGTACAATTGGCGGTAAGATAAATGTCGGTTTTTTTGCCAGACCATTTAGCATACGTCCGCTAAAGCTGGATACTGGAAAATAATAGTCTACTAAATTAGCTGTCATTTTTGGAAATGGAAAAGTTTTTGCAGTATGATCTGTCAATATTATCTTATATTTATGTGATTTTTTATTTAGATGTGCCAACAAAACCCATAGTGTTGAAAATATTGTTCTTAAATTGTGTATATGTACAAACTCAAGATCACTGGTTTCTAACATGTGCTTGATTTCTACAAGTCCTGTTATAGTGGGTAGTGGGTTATTTATATTTATGAAAGGTGGTGCCTGAAGAAAATGGGATTCTATTAATTTAATATTATCAAACTCAACGGTATCATCTTTTAGTTTTGAAAAAACAAATAAAACCTTTGAATCTGCAGGTAAGGCTTTTACCAGTCTCCAAGGATAGACTTCTCCACCGCCATAGTGATTTTTGGTAAAAGGAACTGCCGTTACTTCTAGAATCAAAATTATTCTTCCATTTGTGCCAAGCAAACTATCTGAGATTGATAGGTTGATGGGAGCATCTTGTGAGCAGTTCTGAATATCCTACCTTTTATCGAACTTCCACCATAACCAGTGAATCCTGTTAGAAAAATTATTTTTAAACCACTCTTTTGTATATACATCTTAACTTCTGACTTAGTATATTCTCGAATGTGCCCATAGCCTCCATAAACTCCTTTTATAATTTCTTCTTTGGTTCCCAAGATATTTTTTCCAAAAAGCAATCTGATCCTATTCCAAAATGATGCTATATTCGGAACTGTCAATAGTAAATAACCTCTCTTGCTAATAAAATTTTTAAGATTTTTTAATAATAAGACATCATCATATGGAATGTGCTCCATTGTTTCGGAAAAAATTATGATATCAAATTTTTCCTCTTCCCTTAAAAAGGCAGATTTGGAAATGTCATAAAACTTTACATTTATGTTTTTGATAGGTTGGCCAGTATTTGATAAGAAATCTTCATCAGGAACAATAGCACTTACATTATCCACTCCAAAATTAGAGGTTAATAATTCAGTAAATGAACTTATTCCAATGTCCGCTATTTTGTTTCCCGAATGATATATTTTGTTAATTTCCTGAAGTAAGAATTGAAATCTCAGGTAATGGATTTTAGTATAATCATCAACAAGCATAAAGTTTGACTCCTTATTTGTATCTCCTAATTCTTCTGCTTTTTAAGTATATTAAAATTATCTCTCTTAAGAATTTTGCTAAAAAGATAAAATTCATATTAACAATTTTGGATTCTCCCGCTATTCTTTTGTTCATTTTAATTGGAATTTCCTTAACAGTTATGTCGTTGTGTGAAGCTAAGGAATATAGCATTGGCTTATATCCTCCTTGAAATGGGGAGAGATCCGCTAATAGATCTCGTCTTATTGCAAAATAACCAGAAACTGGGTCACTATATGGCCTAGCTTGTTTAATAAACCACTTTGAAAGAGCAACTGCTGTTTGGCTAACTAGGAATCTAAAAAGTCCCCACTCCTGTTTCTGCTTCTCCAAATACCTCGATCCAATCACTAAGTCATAGTTGCTCATTATATATTTAACAAAGATTGGTATATATTTTGGGTCGTGTTGAAGGTCCGCATCTAGTAATAAAAGATATTTAGAACTCGAGTGCTTTGCACCTGTAATCTGAGCATCTAGGGTACCACTCTTCCTATATCTTTCGATTAATTTTATCTCTATTTTGCTATTTATTTTTTTTAAACTCTTTATTTTTTCCTTTGTACCATCGGTGCTTCCATCATCGACAACGATAATGGACTCTATCAGCAGAGATTCTATCTTGCATAGTTGGTTCATTACTAAGTCAAACCAATGTTCAATATTCTCGACTTCATTATATGTCGCAGTAATTATACTCAATGTGTTTTTAACTTTAGGGCCGTTTTGCGACGATTTAGAATACATTCCTTATTATCCAAACTCAGTGAAGGCGTATTGTATGCCTTTATAAAAAAAATAGGTTATAATAGAATTATTAAGTTTCCTACCCGATGTACTGCGTGATCGAAGGATCGAAAATCTCCTAAACCCAAACATCCACAGTACATAGGCCTTGATGTCGGTTATGATGCTAGGAACGTGAGTCTGGTTAATTGATAGGTTATGTAGAAATAGTTGTGGTGGCCCTTAAGTTATTTCAACGAATCCCATAGCTAAGCTGGACAAAAAAACGTTCTCATTTCATCTCCTATTACTAAATTAAAGTTACTCTAGGAATAATCTTTACTATGAATTGCTGGAAATTGCTTTTATGATATTAGTTTCCTTCCATTTCTGCCATTTCCTTTATGGCCCTCTTCAAACCATAAGATGGCTTGAACCGGAGTCCCCTGAATGTTTTATTCATATCTGCCTGTGTGAACATCTGGTAATTCTTGAATGGATTCTTTACATGTATGATCTTAGAATCACTTACGCAGATGGTCTTTACCATATCTGCTATTTCATTAAATGAAGTAGTAATACCAGTCCCAACATTGTAACTTTCTCCCGGTTCGCCTTTTTCATATGCTGCAACAGATGCCGCAGCAGCATCTTTGACATAAATGAAATCCCTGCTCTGCGTTCCATCCCCAAATACTTCAATATCTCTACCCTTCAAAGCGGATGAAAGGAATTTTGAGATTGGGCTTGAATAGGCACCCTTGGTATTTTCACCTGGCCCATAAGTGTTGAAATATCGTAAGGAAACACTGCTAATATCCTCTCTAAGGGAGTAATGACGAGAAAAGAGTTCATCAATAATCTTGGTGACGGGATACAGGTTTAGATACCTATCAGGGTACCTTGATTCAACTGCAACTTGCCTGCTGTCGCCATATATTGCCGAGGATGATGCGAGTATAACTTTATTCACACCATGATTCCTGGCAAAGTCCAATACATTGAATGTCCCGTTCACGTTAACTCTGAGACCATTATCTGGCTTTATTTCAAATTGTGGCGGGGACGTAACAGCGGCAAGATGAAAAATGCCGTCAAATTTCCTGTTTATATATTCCAATTTTTTTCTGTTTGTTATTGAGATCTTGAAGTCAGGTTTCCCAACAATGTCAAGAGAATAGGCTTCACCTCCCATATCCCTAAGCTTAGAGATAATATTGCGGCCAATAAATCCTTCTCCGCCGGTAACAAGGAAGACATCATTCATTCTTGGATAATCGCATGTAATACTAT
>JAKBQK010000068.1 GCA_021835265.1 Thermoplasmata archaeon | reverse complement strand
TGTGACATCACCCTTTACAATTACTGCATTTTCATTGGGTTCCCCATCATTGAATGTGTATATATCAAAAAATCCTGCCAAAGTTGGTAATTTGGCTTTTGCTGCTAATGTTATCATTCTTCTTCATGTAATAATCACTTCAGCGTATTAAAAACTATATTTGAAAAATTTTAATATAATAGCTATTTTTTCATTTTTCTGTGACTGAGTGCGCAAGCAACATACCAAAATAAACCGCAACATAATGGTAGTCTATTATGATTTTTATCCCAGATTCATCCATTATACCCTTTAATATCAACATATTCCAGAAACTATCAGGTTTTCCCCTGTTTACTATCTCCTGATCAATGGTGTATATTGGATCTAATGAATTATTCTTTATGGCGTTTACAAGTATCTTCTCGTATTTATCTGCATCTTCTGAATAGCCGTAAGGACCTTTTGCAGAATGTGTATGTGCCTGATCTGCACTCAATATGATACTTACCTTTTTTGGGTAATTTTTTACAATGTGAAATAGTGATTTTCCGAAATCTACAAGTTTTGCTCTGTCATTTATCCTTGGCTGACCTATCATCACAATTTTTCTTTGATTGAAGAAATATAGCGGTATTGAACTACCAAAATCCAGAGGGAATACACTAAGCTCACCAGAATAGGTAGAAAATCTAACATCCAGACAGAATTCAGGGAACTTTTCTATTATTTCCTCAGTTAGTTTTCTCTCGTTACTGCACAGAAAATCAAGTTTCTTATTCACAAGTTTTGTTTCTGCCCTGAAATATTCAGTATTTATAACAGCCATATGATCCTTTATGGTCATTCCATGCGGAGAAAGTATAACAATTACATCGGAGTCATCGTTTCCGGCTATTTCGGCTATATAGTTCCTCATTGTGACGCTTTCCTTATCCGGAAGATCTATCAGTTCATCTCCATGTGGTATAATATACAGATTAACTAAACTCATTATTCACCATGTTGAACCTGAATATTTGAGTTACTGATCTTTTATATCTATGGCTTTTCTGCAATCAGAATCATTCTATGCTTTTGTAGAATCATATTATGAATATCAAAATCCATTTTCTTTAAATCTTCATCGCCCAAACTTTCAATGTATTTTTTTACATCCATTCCAGACTTACTATTCTCATCGACGGGATATAGCCATTTTAGGAAATGTGTAGGCTCTACCATTTCCTCAGCTATTACATTGTTAAATCCTGCCTTTTTAACGAGAATCTTCCACTGTGAAATTTTTTCTGCCCTAACGTGTGATTGATCTCTTAGAATTTCCAGTTTATTGTAGTTTCCCTGATCATCTGTTTCAGGTTCAACTAGATCAGCTATTCCCAGTTTACCACCTTTTTTCATTACCCTGAATGCCTCCCTCAAAAACTGATCCTTATCATGAAAGTGATGAGCTGCCCTTCGAGTTGTGACAACATCAAATTCAGATTCATTAAATGGGAGATCTTCTACCCTACCCAGTACAAACGTCATATTACGAACACCCTCCTGCTCGGATAATATCTTTGCCTGTTCAAGCATCTGCTCTGTACCATCATATGCAACAACACTTTTCACCTTTTTAGCCAGTGAAATGGAGGTGAAGCCTGTTCCAGCTGCCAGATCTAAGCACCTGTAAGAGTCCTTTAGATCAAGCAGATTTATTAATATTTCAAGATCTTTCCCTTTTCTGTGACTCTCACTTGCTGCGTATTTCTCAGCATTTTTTCCAAAAAAATCCCTATAATCACTCATTTACTGATATTGTTCATATCTATTAAAATATTCTTGGATATGAATAATTATTAAATACCTATTGCTCTTAAAAAAGATCCATAATATCCATCCTAAACGCTCTTTTTGTTTTCAGGCAACCATGTTTTAATAAATGAAAACAAAGGCGGGTTAAATAAAATAACAAAATATATTTTGTTTGGCTGGATACCAGTGTAATGAAAGCATTATTCGTGGGAGGAAGCGGTTACATAGGAAGGAATCTAATGAAGAGAATGAATCATGAGGAAACTTCATACTATTCACGCCACAAGATAGATCAAAAGGGTTATGAGGCTTTTACCTGGATAGAGGGGGATGTGGGAGACCAGGAAAAATTACTGCCATTAGTTAAGGAATTTGACATAATATATTACATGGCCAATTCCTATTCGCAGAATGAGAAGGAGGCTTTCAATGCAAATGTTCAGGGCATAAAAACAATAGCAAACGAGGTAAAGAGGATTGATAAGAATCAGAGATTGATTTATTTTTCGTCTGCTAATGTCCATTATGGAACCAATGAATATTTCAGAACGAGGAGAACAGGAGAGGACAATACCACACTGGCCAAGAATCATCTTAATGTGAGGTTATCATTTGTATTCGGAGGGGAGGGCGACAATTTTCTAAAGATTATTGATGATCTCTTTGCAAAGGGTGTCGATAAATTCCCAAAAACAGGGAGAGTTTGTCCAACGCATATGGATGATCTTGCTGAAACACTGAAAAAAAGCGATAAGACCATTGGGGCAATATATACGAATTCAAGTTCCATGATCACCTTTCTCGATGCCATGAATATATATGGGAGAAAGATGGGTAAAGGGGAAGTAAAAGAGGCAAGCGGTTTTCTATCTAGAAATCTTGAGGAAAAGTTAATTGAAGAAAATAAGATGGACAAGATACTTTATGACAGGTTAACAACGGATTATTATAGAGAAACTAGTTCAGTTATTAGGTTCATTAAGGACGAGAAAAAGTTCGAAGATTATATAAGGGATCTGCCTAAAGCATAACGTGACCTATGGCTTCCCTGTAGACAAAAACACTCAATTTTGATAGATATTTCATATTATAATCAGAAATAAATTCCCTGAAATTTTCATCGTTCTTCATAACTGTCAGATAGCTAAGCGCATCAGATAGGTGTGCATGAGCTGCAAGAAGGTGTGAAGCACGTATATCTCCTGCTGACATCTTTGCCTTCATGTCAAGCCACACATCATCGGCATGATTTAATTTCTTCCTGTGCTCATCTGATAGTACTGTATCAGTGTCAGAGACGTTCTGATAGAGTTTATCTGCCATTTCTAGAAGTTCTCTGGTTGCATCTATCCTTATTCCTGTCGATATTGCAAGTCCAAAGGATGAAAATGCCAGTTTCATGCTAGAATCATATTGAAAATAGGGTGAGTTATTATCAATAAAATCTCCAAGAAGATCACAGAACCTCTTATTCACATCTTCACTGTTATCGGAACCTGAATCCATGACCACATATTAAGTCAAACTATTTACATTTAAGTTTGAATTGCCTTCTGAAAGATCACAGCGATCATTTTATATATTTTAAATGCCAGCAAAAAATCCAATTATCTTGAAGTAGCTCTGGGCAGATTCGAACTGCCGTCGGCGGGTCCAGAGCCCACTATGCTTGGCCACTACACCACAGAGCTATGACTCCCTATTTAACAACTATATTAAAATCTTTCAATAGATTCGTATAAAGACTGGTATCTGAAAAAACTGTACTCCTTATAACAAATTAATTATAAAGACAAGATATATGGTTATGTGAAAAACTGGTCTGTACATTTCTATTTCGATGATGATTTTTCGTGGAAATCACTGGATAAGGCGTTTACGGAGATATTTGCTGTGGTAAAGGGTGAAAAGAAGCAGATCCCAGAAGAGGAACAGCAAATACAGGTAAGGTATGAGCTTAATATGAGGGAAATAAACAATAATAAAAAGCCTCTGGGATTTTATTCCGATCAGACGGATCTATCCCTGTTATTTCCTATGGATAGAAAGGAAATGATAGTTGCCAGACTATCACCAAATGAAAATATTCATGAGATCGGAGATCAGATTGCAAAGATTCTGAAGGCAAAAAAAATAAAATTCAAGATCGACTACGATAAGATGCTGCTTATTGATGTTATAAAGAACAGAAAGTAGAAATATTCTTCAGAGTAATTTTGAATGACTAAATAATTAATTAATTTCAAACGCTTCCTTATTGTGAAAACAGTATCCAGGAGAGTTTATTGTTCTTCTGCAAATGTGGGATCAGGGTTTGATTCATTCGGTATATGTCATAACGCATTCTTTTCTGATGTGAAACTATCAATCATAGATGAACAGGGACCATTTAAAATTGACTTCAAGAGCAATTTGAATGAAGTTGACATAAGAGAAAACAGTGCCATATATGTGGTGAGGAAAATGGTAGAGGATTTTGATATTAGCTCCCAGATATCGCTGCAGGTGAACTCAAATATCCCTGTAGGTATGGGGCTTGGTAGCAGTGGGGCTGCTTCAGTTTCATCTTCAGTACTCATAAATGAACTATACAATCTGAATCTCTCTGTGAATGATATAATAAAATACGCATCCTATGGAGAAAAATATGCATCTGGAAGTTTCCATGTTGATAATATAACTGCATCCACTCTAGGGAATTTCTCTGCAGTATTTTCAGTAAGTCCTCTGCGAATCAGGAAGTTCAATGTGCCAGATGGTATAGAATTTATTGTAATTGTTCCACTGATTACATCAAAGAATAAGACGATGGAAAACAGGAAACTCATACCTGATATGGTAACTTTTAAGGATGCAGTACAAAACATAAATTTTTCAAATTCACTACTTGCAGGAATATTGACTGGGGATCGAGATCTTATAGAATACGGTCTTGATGATCACATAGTGGAAAAGGCAAGAAAAACCCGGTACAACTTTCTGGCAGATGTGAGGAATATATGCAAAGTGCATAGTGCCATTGGTCTTATATTGAGTGGTGCAGGCCCTGCAATGCTATGCTTCATTGACAGAAAAACAGACAAGTTAGAAATCAGTAAGAATTTGGATAGTTACTTCCATTCCAAGGGCTTGGACTTTATAATGGCAGATTCATATCCTTCTGGTGGTGTCTATGAATGAAATCGAAGATCATGTGATAAATGATAATGCTATCCCTCCGAATTTCCCAATTACCTTCCCCATTTTTCAAACGTCTTCCTATGTATTCCCTGAGGGAAAGAAATATAGATATTCAAGAGAGGCGAATCCCACTGTTGAGGAGCTTGAGAGACAGATAAGTATTCTTGAAAAAACAGAGAAAACTGTTTGTTTCTCTTCTGGAATGGGAGCTATCACCACAACACTACTTTCACTCCTCAAACCTGGAGACAGAGTAGTAACAACTCTTGACACCTTCGCTAGGAGTTCCAGATTTATCAGGGATTTTTTGGGAACGTGGGGGATCAGAAGTGAAATCACAAATCCCGGAACAGATTCGTTGTTGAGGTCAATAACCGAGAAATCTGTGGTACTGGTTGAAACGGTGTCGAATCCTTCATTAAGAGTTTATGACTTAAGAAAAATAGCAGATATAGTACACTCCATGGGGGGTATACTAATTTGTGATTCAACATTTGCAACACCTGAGAACATTAATCCCGTAGACTATGGGGCAGATATTATCATACACAGCCTTTCCAAGTTCATTTCTGGACATAATGATGTCATAGGTGGAAGTGCATCTGGAAGTGCCGAAATTATGGATAAGATCGATCTCACAAGGAGAACAATGGGTACCAATATGGATCCAAATACAGCATATCAGACCATAAGAGGAATAAAGACACTCCAATTAAGAATGAAAGAAATAAACAAGAACGGAATAAGTGTAGCAAGAAATCTTTCCTCCATAAAGGGAATAGAAAATGTGAACTACCCAGGTTTGGAAAATCATGAAGATTTTGAATACTCCAGAGATAACCTCAGAGGATATGGTGGCGTCCTCACTTTTAGGATAACTCATAATTATGATGATCCGTACCATATTTTCAAATCCCTTAAGAGAGTAAGACCTGCAAATACACTGGGAGGCGTTAATTCCATTATAGCCCATCCAAAAACCATGTCTCATAGATCACTAAATGATGAAGAATTGAGCATTCTTGGAATTACAGACAGAACATACAGACTATCCGTAGGAATAGAGGATGCTGAAAGTATTGTAGACGATATTAGAAATTCACTTTAAACTTCCATAATAGTATTTGTAAACTATTGTTATATTACATCTTTCAAAGAAAGAAGTATAGAACGCAGATCAACCTTAAAATATAACCTTTACCTGATCAGGAGTTTGAGTGGTTTCATGGGTAAGATAGTGGTTTCTGTTGATATAGGTGGCACTTTTACAGATATAGTAGTGCTGGAAAACAATAGAGTTGTAAAAAAGCTTAAGGTCCCCACAACCCCTGGAAACCCAGAAATAGGAGTTGTTAATGGATTAAAAGACTCTGGTGTTATCCAAATAAATAATTTTGTTCATGCGACCACGATTGCAACAAATACACTACTTGGGCAGTTTGGTATGAAGTTACCAAGAACCGCACTTATCACAACTAAAGGATTTAGAGATGTAATAGAAATTGGAAGACAGAATAGACCATCCCTCTACGATCTGGAATTTGAAAGACCCAGAACTATTGTGCCGAGAAATCTAAGATTCGAGGTCGATGAGAGAACCGATTTTACTGGAAAGATTTTAAAAACACCGGAAATGAAAGAGATTGCTGAACTTGTTGATAAGATAAGGAAAGTTAAACCAGAAAGTGTCGCCATTTCCTTCCTTCACTCTTATGTGAACAACAAGAATGAAGAGCTTGTTAGAAATGAGCTGTCTAAGGAATTCAGCTATGTTACTGTTTCAAGTTCTGTTGCACCAGAACCAAGGGAATATGAAAGAACATCTACCACTGTTATTAATGGTATGCTTATGCCGGTAATATCAAGCTATTTATCAAAATTAAAAGGTAATCTGCTTTGTTTCGGGTCACCACCAATAAGTGTGATGTCAAATTCAGGAGGACTGATAGATGAAAGTGAAGCTTCTAATAACCCAGTTGGAATAATTGAATCTGGTCCGGCAGCAGGTGTGGTTGCGTCAGGAGTCTTAGCCGAAAAGATTGGAATTTCAAAAATAATTAGTTTCGACATGGGTGGTACAACTGCAAAAGCAGGCACAGTCACAGATGGACAGATTGAGATCACTTCGGAATATGAAGTTGGTGGTAAGTCGCATTACGGAAGAATGATAAAGGGTAGTGGTTACCCTGTGAGATATCCTTTTGTTGACCTCGCGGAAGTTTCTGCTGGTGGAGGTACCGTTATATGGCTTGATTCTGCCGGAGGAATGAACATTGGTCCAATGAGTGCTGGCTCAGAGCCAGGTCCTGTGGCATATAACAGGGGAGGGAAACTTCCAACTATCACTGATGCAAATCTGGTGCTTGGAATTCTCAATGAACAGATGTCAGGGAGCAATTTCTTGCTTAGAAAAGATCTAGCAATAAAAGCGTTCAGCAGGCTTGGCCAACCATTTGAAGTTGCGAAAAGAGCGCTAGAACTTGTTGATCTTGAAATGGCAAGAGCCATCAGAATGGTGACAGTTGAAAGAGGAATTGATCCAACGGAATACACGCTTTTTGGTTTTGGGGGTGCTGGGCCTCAACATGCAGTTAGGATAGCTCAGGAAATTGGCATAAGGAAAGTCATTATTCCGCATGACCCAGCAGTTTTTAGCGCTCTTGGACTACTCAACTCAGACTGGAAGTATGAGATGAGAAAATCCTTCCCGGATAATATTCAGAAGGATTTCCAAGATCTAGAAGAAGCTCTTGAGTCGAAATTCGGAACTAAAGAATTTATTTTATATGCAGATTGCAGGTACACGGGTCAGGGTTCGGAAATAACCGTAAAGGTATCTGATCCTGATAGACAAAAGATCATAAGAGAATTCGTAAAATTACACAGAGAAGCTTATGGGTTTACTCTTGATAGAGATGTGGAAATATTTACGATTCGTGCCTTTGGCATTGGAAGAAGGGATAAGCCTGAAATTGTTGAAGATGTGAGCAAGACTGTTTCAACAGGACTCAGAAAGGTATATTCAGGAGCTGAATTTATTGATGTACCGGTATATGCAAGAAACGCACTTCCATCTGGTACAAAAATAGATGGTTTAGCTCTTCTGGATGAACCAGGGTCAACAACGTTAATACCTGAGAAGTGGACTGCTGAAGTTGGAAAGTTTGGAGAACTGAATTTGAGGTTGAAATAAATGGCAGACTGGGAATTTATAAGCAAGGCAACACAGTTTGTAGCAGAGGAAATGGGGGTGGCACTTAAGAAATCTGCCATATCCCCTAATATCAGAGAGAGAATGGATCACAGCTGCGCCATAACTAACTTTGAAGGTGTCATAGTTGCTCAGGCGGAGCATATACCAGTGCATCTTGGATCATTCAGGATTGGAATAAATAATATTATGCGCTGGCTTAAGGAAAGAAAAATTATACTTGAAGATGGAGAAATGCTAATGACAAATGACCCATATATTTCTGGTACACACATGAATGATATTACCTTAATTGCGCCAGTGTATATTGAGGATAATATTGTCGCATATGTGGTAAACAAAGCGCATATAGTGGATGTTGGAGGGCCAGTTTTTGGAAGTCTTAATCCAAATGCTAAGAACCTTTTCCAAGAAGGTCTTATAATTCCTCCAGTAAAGCTGGTAAAACGTAATGCTTTAGACAGTGAACTACTGGCTATTATACTGAACAATTTCAAAGATCCTGAGACTGCACTGGGTGACATTAATGCTCAGGTTGCTGCCAATAGAACTGGGACAAAGAGGATTGGTGAGCTGTTTAGCAGATTCGGTAGAGAGGTAGTGTATGCATCTTGGGAAAAACTCCTTGAAAATTCTAGGGTTTTAAGCATAGGAGCCATGTCACAGTGGAACGAAGGAACTTTTACGGCAGTTGATTATCTTGAAATTGGTAAAGAAAAGGTACCTTTGCAGGTAGCAATTAAAATTTCGAAGGGAGGTATTACAGCTGACTTTACCGGTACTTCAAGTGAAATTGAATATCCCCTCAATGCCGTACCTGGCATGACTTTTGCTGCTACTTCCTTTGCCATAAGGAGTGCTTTAAATATTGATATACCAACAAATGAAGGCTTCTATTCCATTATAAACATAATTGCCCCTGTAGGTTCTCTTGTTAATCCAAATAGGCCGTATTCGGTTTCTGGTGGAAACGTTGAAACTACACAGAGAATTGCCGATCTGGTGCTACATGCACTAAGTCA
>JAKBQK010000405.1 GCA_021835265.1 Thermoplasmata archaeon | reverse complement strand
ACCTTCCTGACATGAATTCAGTGATAACATATTCCGGTCTCTGCCTGCTTGAAGCAACCGATCTTTCAGTGGGAAGAGGCACACCCTACCCCTTCCATTTCTTTGGCAAACCCGGCCTGCCGGAACTAGACCATTACCAGGATGGCCTGGTGCTGAGGAGAACCAAGTACAGGCCCACACTGGATCCTTTCAGCGGAGAACTTGTGGATGGATATTTCATTCACATCACGGACAGGAAAAAATACGATCCATTCAGACTTGCGCTAACAATTCTAGTTAAGCTCCATGAATTTGGTTCTGTCACCATTAACAGGCAAAAACTTTCAAGACTGTATGGTTCAGATGAACTCTACAGGATGCTGGAATCCGGCACTCCCGTGGATGAAATCCTGCATAGCTGGAAAATAGATATAAGCAAATATAGAGTTCAATCAGAAGTATGTCATCTTTACTAATGTCCTACTTTTGTTAGTTCCATTTACCAGTGGCTCCAGACTGACAGTGGTGTATTATACATGATACTGCATATTGGATTGGTTTTCTTGAATAGATATAACTTTAGGTTCCTAAAATAAATAATTTGGTTATGCAAATCAAACAATCCTCTATAGATTAACGCTTATATTCTCTTTGGGGAATCACTCCTTGCAGATTTGGCCTCCATCAACAACAATTTCGGTACCAGTTATAAAAGAAGACTCATCTGAAGCAAGATAAACAAAAACATTTGCTACATCTAATGGAACACCAAGCCTACCTAGTGGGATTTTAGATATGTAATTTTCAATCATTTCAATTGGTAGACCACCTTCATCCTGAATTTTTGTCCTTATGAAACCAGGACAAACTGAATTTACTCTGATATTAAACTTTGCAAGTTCAAGGGCCATAGTCTTGGATAAAAGAATGACTCCCGCTTTGGAGGCGTTATAGGCTGATAATCCCTCTTCTGCCAACAATCCATTTGTTGATGACATATTAATTATAACTCCACCACCCTGTTTAATCATAATTTCAGACACTTTTCTTGATGTGAGAAAAGTTCCGGTAAGATTTACTCTTATAGTTTTATCCCAGTCTTCCACTTTAATGTCAGTGAATCTTGCAAACGGAGCTATACCTGCTATATTTGCAAGTATGTTTATAGTGCCATTCATAAAGAACGAAGTTGCACTGCTAACCATTTGTGAAACACTTCGCTCATTCGTCACTTCAACTCGAAAACCCTTTATATTAGCGCTTCCAACATTTAGTCGTTTAACAATTGCATCAATGGCTCTCTGATCCTGATCGACGATGTAAACAGAAGCCCCCTCCTCTAAGAATCTCTCTGCCACCACAGAACCAATGGATCCAGCACCACCTGTTATTATAGCATTCTTGTTTATAAGCCTCAATTTTAATCACCAGCTTCCCGCTTTGTGAGAAATATCTAAAAAGATATGATTGATATGTATTTAATAATGAGAACCACGGAAATCATTCAACTTTATCAATTTTGCATTCTTGCTTCTTAGAAAAACAAGACGGCAGTTAGTTAATGTAAATGTTCATATTGCCATGTGAACGACTATGAAGTTGTAGGTAATGAAAACTTCTTTGCCGAAGTTTACAAGAAAGGGGCGTGGGTCGGGCAGATTTTAGATAATGGCAGGAAATTATTCAAAGAAACAATAGAAGGTTTAGAACTACATGGGGGATGCCCAATACTTATTCCTTATGGGGATTTAGTTAAGGATGCTAAGTACTCTTTTAGCAATAAAACGTATCATCTTCCAAAAAATGCTTATTCTGTGAACAATTTCAAAGATTCAATCCACGGTATTACAAGAACTCAAGAATGGTCTGTTGTCGAAAGAGGTGAAGAGTATATCTCTCTAGAGACTGAAGTGGACGACACTGGATATCCTTCAAGACTTTATGTTAATATTGTATATAAGATAAAGGAGCGATCATTCGACACCAATTTTAAAGTCTCAAATGTAGGGGAAATTAATGCGCCGATCGTAATTGGTGCGCACCCATATTTTAACATTTCTCACCCTTGGAAATTATACACCCAGAAGAAAGTTCAAATGCTAAATTATCCGGATGGCATTTTTCCAGATGGAAAGTTGCTTGATTACAGCTTTAACGAAATCGAAGAACCAGGAAAAATGAGTTTTGATTACTCTTTTGTTGGGGGCGGGATCATTAGGCTTGAATCTAACAAAGTTAAAATAATATTTGAACGGAGCAATATGGATTACTTCGAAATATACAATGGCCATTTCGCTGGGAGAGATTCTGTTGCGATTGAACCTCTAACGGGTGCAATCAATGCCTTCAACAACGGAATAGGTTTGAAAATACTTTCTCCAAGGGAGAAAATGGAATGTGGATTTAAAATAACAGTTGACTGAATCTAAATTCAGTTGAAATCAGTGAAGTGTTGCATCTAATTCTACAAGAATGCCTTCTGAGGCGAAACTTGCTATAAGCGTTGTCCTAGCAGGTGGCATTTCTCTGAAATATTCTCCAAACAGTTCGTTCATTTCCTTGAAGTAAGAACTATCAACCAGGTAAACATTTAATTTTACAATATCACCAATGGTCTTTCCAACAGAACCCGCTATTTTGCTTATCTTTTCCATTGCAACTTTGAATTGAGACTTAAAATCATGTAGGTTATTAGCATTCAGTCCGGTCTGTCCAGAAATGTAAATTGTATCACCGGCTAATACAGCATGCGCATATGGGCCACCACGATCTAAACCATCAACAACTATTGATTTATGCATTTAAAACAAAAATGAAGTAGCTTATTATATTTTAACATTATTGACAGAAGAATGGATGCAGAACGAGCTCTTCAGATAAACTCCGAAACACCGTATATGGTTATAGATCTTGACCAGACTAAAGAAAATTTACATAAATTCCAGGAGATAGCAAATAAAGGGGAGAAAGCCCTTAGACCGCATTCAAAGACTCATAAAATTCCTTATCTTTCCAGGCTTCAGATTACCGAGGGCGCCGTTGGAATTTGTGTTCAGAAAGTTTCCGAAGCTGAGGTAATGTTTTCTGGTGGTATTTCTAATATTCTTATAAGTAACGAAGTTGTTGACAGAAGAAAATGCGATAGGATAGCTCGACTTTCTGAGATGGGTTGTAAAATAAGTGTAGCAGTTGATAGCATTGAAGGCGCAAGAAACCTGTCTTTAAGTGCTTCTTATTTGAAGCAAACCATTCCAATATTAATAGATATTAATATTGGAATGAATAGATGCGGAGTAGATGTGGAAGAAGTCGAGGAATTACATGCAAAGTTGAAATTGCTTCCCAACTTAACAATAGTAGGTATAATGGCTTATGACGGGCATGTTAGTCAAACATCCAGTTCTGAGAGAGAAAAAATTGTAGAGACTGAAAGCACGGTAGTACTAGATCTTTTTAAAAGGTTGAAACAGAAAGATGAAAATATAAAAATACTTACAGTTGGTGGGACACCATCCTCTGAAATATGGTCCCGTTATAAAGAAGTAACTGAAATCCAACCCGGAACTTATGTGTTTTATGATGTGCACTGCATGAATATGGGACTTTGTACCTTGAAAGAAATATCCATGGGGGTCGTGGGACAAGTCATGAGCATGAAAGATCAGGAAAGGATAATTCTTGATGCTGGTTATAAATCAATTTCACTTGACCAAGGAGCTTATCCAATTGCAATAGATCATAAGGGAATAGTGGGGAAAATCATAGCCATGTCTGAGGAACATACCGTAATAAAGCCAGAACGCAGTGATTTCAAGATTGGAAGTAAAGTTCTACTTCTCCCTTACCATTCCTGCACTACAACTGACCTTTGGGATTACGTATGGATTTTTGAAGTGAGAAACCTGCCGATTATCACCAAGGTAATGGGTCGAGGCATGAGAACTTGAGTCTCTTTGTTGAAGGTTAACTTTAAACTTGTAATTGACAATTACACCCAATCTTCAAGAAAATGTGCTCTTTTAATATATTAAGTTAGGTGTGGTTGAAATAGTATTCTTTTATCATTAAGAGAAATTTTATTTAAAATTGAAAATGCAAGCGAAATAATGTGTTTTTATTTCTTCATTGTAATATATAATGACCTCCTCTCTAAATGCTATTGTTTTAAATAATTCATTTCCAAAATATACAAAAATTTCAATGCTTTATATGCGTCACTCTCGTAAGACCGGAAATTTACGTACAATGGACATATATTAACAAGATATTACGAAAGAATTAAATGAATCTGTACACTAGTACATTGATGCAAAACACAGTTGAATCGGAATCGACCAATAAAGCATCAACATTGTCAGTTAGTAAAATTGGGCTCTGGAGGATGTTTGCACTTACCCTTAGCGGAATTAACCTCTTTGACTACGCATATGCAACTTCTGGCGGATATGTTATGTCCGCAGGTAGTGCCGCAATGTATGTGGGGATTTTGGGGGCCGTGGTGGTAATTCTTGCAAGTATCCCAATTCTCGAATATACTAGACTTGTAAGGTTTACTGGTGGATATTATGGATTAGCTGAAATGGGTTTTGGGAAGGCAGTTGGTAAGTTTACCGCTATAAATAACTACTTTTATTATATGTTTTGGCAAACTGGCCTCGGGGTGTTCATTGCTATGCTCACAGTGGTAGGTTACCAGATTATAACAGGATACACAATGCCTGAATGGGCCTTCTTTTTGCTAATATTGATAACCCCAACTTTCCTGTTATATGGAGTGATACACCACGTTTCACTAACTACTCGGGCTATACTAATAGGAGCTTTAATTCAAATTGCTATCGTCTTGGTCTTTGCCACATTTGTCGTTATAAGGACACCATACAACTCTTTTAGCTATTTCAATCCCCTCAGTGGGCCTAATGGATTTTCGAGTGTTGCTCTAGGGGCTTCCATTGCAGGTTTTCTAAGTTTCATAGGTTATGGTGCTCCAATCTTCTATTCTGAAGAGGACCCACACGCAAGGAAAAACGTTTGGAAAGGCATAATATTGGGAGTTTTTATAGCTGTTGCAATAGGATCGCTTGCAATATATTCTGAACTAGCCGGTGTTAGTGATCTGAATACTATAGCAAATTCTCCAATTCCCCTTCTGTCATCTTACGCGGCATATATTGGGAGATATGGGTTATTCTTCTTCCTAATCGCAAACATACCAATCAGTATACTATCATGGATGGCAGGCGGAGGTGGGCAAGCTAGACTTCTTTGGGCTGTTTCAAGGGATAGGTTTGTTAAATCGAAATGGTTGGGAAAACTTGATCCTAAGACAAAAGTACCTAGAAATGCAGCAATTTTCAATTACGTATTAGCTTTAATTATGAACTATGCTGTAGCAGGAATATTGTTCGGCATTTACGGATACAATGACAATGCAATGTTTTACACAGCTTTTGCCCCGTTTACTGCTGCAACAGTTTCATGGTACATGCATCACTTTATTCCAGATCTTTCTCTTGGTGCATATTTTGTGAAACATAAGGTAAAGATTTCGCCTCTAAGAAAGATAGCTACAGGAGTTTTAGCACCAGCTTTTGGTCTAATCCTGTTTTCATATGCTTTCTACTCGGGAATCGTTAGCAATGAGGTCGAACCATATTTCGCATTCGTTATGCTTGCCATATTGGCGGCTGTTGCCTCAGCAATCTGGGTATACATCAAACATGTTAAAAATGAACTTGGAGATAGCGTAACTTTCTACATGAAAGCCGAAGAGGGAAATATCGATACAATGGGACTGGAGAACAAAGTGTAAAATATTTTGTGACCTATCACACAATTATTTGGTGAGAAGTGAATATCTCTTCACACTGATGAATATATAATACAATTTTCCAAATTTATGAATTTCTTATATTATTTTTTGATAAGTTTTTATCAAACATTGAAAAGATCGTTCAAAAATTCCTAATGGTATTTGAACAAATTCTCATTTCAATACCCGGTTCTTGACAAAACAATAATAAAGGTTTAGTAATGTTCAGAAAGGTAATAATTATGGTGGATATGCTTAAAAGAACTGCTGAGAGAAATCCTAACTTAATAAGACAATCAGTTGATTTCCATCAGTCCGGAGAAATCCCGCCCGATACTTTTGTTATTGACTTGGATTCAGTTGAGTCAAATGCCAAAAAAATGGCCGAAGAGGCAAGGAGAATTGGTATAAGTTTATATTATATTACAAAGCAGATAGGCAGAAACCCCATAGCCGCAAAAGCCATTGTGAAATCAGGAATCAAGAAAGCGGTGGTCATTGATATAGATGAATGCAGGATTATGCATAATTATGGGTTGCCTATAGGGCATGTTGGGCATTTGGTGCAGGTTCCTAATCGAGACCTAAAATTTGTAATCGAAGAAGTTAAACCAGATTTCATGACTGTTTATGATCTAAATAAGGCAAATGAAATTTCCAATAAAGCTAAAGAGATTGGTGCAAAACAAAACATTCTTCTCAAGATACATAATCCGGGAGATTTCTCATATCCGAAGCAGATATCAGCAGGCGGATTCAACAATCAGTCACTCCCAAAAGTAGTCAAACACATCAAAGAAAGACCTAATCTTGAAATTGGTGGGGTTACTGGATTCCCGGGATTTCGGGCTGATATATCCACTGGGGAGGAAGTTCCTACCCCAAACGTAAAATCATTGCTCAATGCGGCCAGAGACCTTCAAAAAATGGGCGTGGAAATTAAGCAAATCAACCTTCCCGCTGATAATTCATCGATTACATTTCCACTCGCTAAGACTGTTGCAGAAGAATTTGGAAAAGCGGTCTGCGTTGAACCTGGTCACGGATTAACAGGTACTACCCCACTCCATATGTTGAGACCCGACCTTCCAGAAATCCCATCAATCGTGTACGTTTCTGAAATCTCCCATTTCTCGGATAATACTTCATATGCATACGGGGGGGGTATGATGGGGGCAGATCCAGTAATTGGGCTATGGTCCGCTGATTACCACTTCTTTATGCATGCATTTATTGGACATGAAGGAAGTAATGTTTTTGATAATCAGGCGCTGGTTAGCCCAGTTGGTTTTATAGATTATTACCTCCCAATGCAAGTTGCTCCTTCCCAAAGAGCTAATGTGGGAGATACTGTAGTTTTGGGCTTCCGTCCACAAATATTTGTTACAAGGTCTCATGTGGCAGTAATAAAAGGAATACATAAGAATAAACCAGAACTGATTGGTTTATTCGACTCACGTGGAAATCTTTTGGATAACAAGACGCTCAGATGCCAAAGTACAGTCGAAGCAAGAGGTCTTGTTGACTCATTTTAAGAGCCCACTTTTTAATTTTTCCCTCTATGAATGTGTCTCTCATTACTGAATTATAATCGAATTTATTTTTTAGAAATTTAATTGTAATATTGCGAGTAAATGAATATAATTCGATAAAATAGGTAATTCAAATAGGGTTTGAAAGCTTTTAAAATCGAGTCAAACTCAAAAATTTGTATAACTCGTCTTTAGATTTTTTCATTAACTTAATATTCATCTGTTCTAAGATTTTGTCCCGAGTTTCAAAGCTATAATCCAGCCCTAATTCTTTCAAGATGAGTAGCAGACCACCAGCCGCAACCTGATATCCATAATAGACATTTATATCCATATTAAGTCTGCTTTTTATTCTGTCAGTATAGGTTCTACCGGCAAGCATAGTACCTCCTACTAAAGAGACTCTTGGAACCTTCTTAAATTTATAAAGTGTGGATTTGATCAAATCTGCAACGTAATCAGCGCTTTCATCTAAAATCTTGGAAGCTGGTGGATACCCTGTTTCTGCCAACTTTGTCACGATAGGGGCAAACCCCGCAACATGTCTCTTATTCTGAGATCTCTCAATGGTAGTTAATGCCTCTCTAAAGTCTTCTTTAAAGTAGGACTCGACCCCCTCAATGAGATACTTTTCAGAATAGATGCCATCGTACTCGAATGTTGCAAGATTTAG
This sequence comes from Thermoplasmata archaeon, assembly GCA_021835265.1. The sequence goes on along the minus strand of JAKBQK010000405.1, from coordinate 1,197 downwards.
ACCACTTCTGGCAATCCAAGAAGCAGAGCCATTATCGCCTGCAAACCAATTCCATCCTCCTCTACGTTCTATTCTATTGCCATTTTTTAAAAATGCTACGCTGCCTGTGCCCCCTGCAAATACTATTCCATCCAAATCCAAATTAGCCATTTCATAGGCGGGTATACCATCATTTAAGACATGGAAATCATTCCGGCCAGTACTTTCACTTATTATTTCTTCGCCAAATTTCGTTAAGCTTGGAGAATCTCCGATGCCAGCAACACCAAAAATGCCTTTGTGTAAAGATGAAATCTTTATGTCCGCTTCTTGGCAAGCTTTCGAAACCGCTCGTCTGATATTAGAAATTACTTCTTCTTTCGTTACAGAAGTTAAGTTGGTTGGACCAGATAATCCTATTCCGCAGAGATTAAGATTTATTTCATCGAATACAAGAGCCACGGTTTTGGTAGCCCCACCGTCAAGTGATAAAATCATAAGCAGTCAAATCAATAACGTTATTCTGTCCATTAATTCTTCTTAAATTCATAAAACAACCTTTTACGAAATATTTAATCACAAGATCGTGGAAAATGTCATGAAAGTTGGGCATAAAGGTATTATCGAGTCCAAACTCAATAAGTTCATTGATAACAACTTATCTCCGATATATGTCAACATAAATCCAATAGAAAGATAATGGGAATTATAGTGGGTTAGCTCAAAGGCTATAACGGTTGACCAATCAGAAAATATTCAAATAAAAATAAGGAAGAAATTAAGTTTCACATTGATTACATTAACTTCAGAAGGGGTTTTTCTTTCGATGGTAGGTTCATTTAATTTATCATTTGGGTTAGATGGCTTTGTTAAAATAAAATATAAAACTAAAATTTTAAAAAATACGTACATCACAAAAATTAAGGCAGACACAACAATGGGGAGGAGAATTGTCGGACTCCTTTAGCATAAGAGCCGGGAAAATACATACAGGAATAGATTCCCAGGATAACGCTGTTTTAACAATAAACAAAGGGCTCATAGAATCTGTTGGAGAATCTCCTGGCCACCATCCAGATTATGATCTCCGCGACTACATGCTCCTACCTGCATATTCTGATATCCACACCCATGGGTATTTTGGAATCGACGCCTATTTCGGTGAAAAACAGGATATTGAGGAATGGGCCGAGAAACTGTACACCACAGGCGTAACAA
>JAKBQK010000307.1 GCA_021835265.1 Thermoplasmata archaeon | reverse complement strand
AATGCAAATATCAGCCAGTATAACAGGTTTGAAATTCTCAATTCAACAATAAAGAATCTTAACTATTCCGAAGCCTCTTATTTCACACTACTGAATAGCAGTGTGAAGAACCTTTCTCTTTCAGATAAGCAGTATTTCAAGATTGTAAATTCATCCATCAACAATTTCAATCTCAGTCTGGCCACAAAGATAAGTCTAGTCAATGATTCTATTCATAACCTGAATCTGTCAGAGATTACAAGATTCCAGATAGTTAATTCCGCAATTTCCAACCTCAACCTTTCACAAACAAGTTATTTTAAGATCGTCAATGATTCGATTCACAGTCTCAATCTTTCCGATTACCAGTATTTCAATCTTGTAAACGATTCTATCCATAATCTCAATCTCAGTCTGGTTTCAAAGATATCTCTTATAAACTCCACAATAACAAATCTTAACATCACAGAGAAAACCCGGTTTGATATTATCAATTCGTCAATCACAGACCTCAATCTTTCCCAGACACAATATTTCGATATTATGAATTCCACAGTCCATAACCTGAACCTGACCCAGACCCAATATTTCCAGATCATGCATTCCGTTGTAACCAACATGAATATCAACCAGAGCCAGAGATACAAGATTGAGGAGGAAGCGGGGGCTTATGCTTATCATTTTGTGCCAAAAACTAGTACACTTCTGGCCAACGGAGTTGACATCACGGCATGGCTGGAAAACAATGCCAATAGCCCTGTAGATAACAAATCACTGGTATATTCTGTGTGGAAAAACATTACCATTGCATATCTCAATCTGACATCTAATTATGCGGTAAAACCCCAATTGATTTCCTACAATAATTATTCCGTTACGTTCTTCCTTCCTCTCAATAAATCGGAAATAGCAAATCTTACCGCAGGAACAGCTAATGCAGAAGTTTCATTATATTCTCCCTTCAATATCGGTGCGATATCTAACATTGCAACTGGATCCATAAATCCATCTAACACACAGTTTGGCAATGTATCTGGAATATTGGGAACTTTGGGATTCACTGTTGCTCCTCCTTACGGATCTGGGTTTGCCGGAATGCTTATATGGTTCTTTTCACAGAATGCGGGAAGGGCAATTACTGAAATGGTTGTTATGACAGCCGCATTGTTGGAATTGTTTATGTATTGGAAAGGTAGAGGAAAGAGAAGCAATGTACTGGGAAATAAAAAATTACAGCTTCAGATAGAAGAAATGCATAATAAGATCATGGAGGATTAAGATAAATGAGTAGTGTGGGAACATTGGGTCCTGTAGCAAGTTCACTGGATATAGAAATTATCGGTGTACTCATAATAGGGCTTCTTTTTGTGTATATGTTAGGTTTGATAGTATCGTCAGCATACATCAATTTTACTCCCAGAGCTTTGGCATCGTTTATAATGGTGATTGCATTAATATTCTGGACACTTCCATGGCTCATAATAGGCGATATGCTGATGATTGGGATTTCTTTTTTCCTGACAGTAATTTTATCGGTATATACACTATTAAGCATAAGGAGAAAGAGAAAGAAAAGAAGAACCGGTGGAGGCACTAATATTCCAGCAGGAGGTAATAATCAATGAAACCTGGAGCAGTTGATAGATTTAAGTTTGATGAGGGTTCCCTTGTCAAAACAAAGTATTGGTTAGACATTGGAGGATACGGTATTTCACCGGATCATTTATTTTTGACAGGATTCTGGCCGGAAAGCATTCAAAAAAAGATGCAAACTTCCAGCCTGGATACATCACAAAGCATTGAACAGCTTTATGGTGGGAGAATTGTGTTTAAACCTCTTCCGGGCAAAAGGTTTGAAGAAAGATTGGATAAGGTCATAGATGCCCTGAACATGATTCTTCAGGTGAAAAGACAGATAAATGATCTTCTGGATTGGATTCCCAAACTCCTCTCTGAAAAATGGCATGATATTGATGAAGAAATGAAGTTTCTTCCTGAAGATCTGGATGAAGAAATCAGAAAAATGATAACAATTGACAAACGTTATGTCATTGCCGAAGATCCCACCATAGCAAGACAGATTTTGGCAATGGTTCCACAGTTAAAAGGATTGCAGGGAAGAATCGGTTATTTTCCCAGCATTTACAGAGAAGCAAACACATTGTTTCAGAGAATGGTTCTGGAAACTGTAACTATGTCTATGGGAAATCTGGCTTTGAATAAACCCGAAGGACCACAGTATGTAGAATTGGAAGAAGTTGCGAACATGGCTACCGATGCTATAATGGAGGGAAATATAGGATGATAATGCCAGACGATGAAAGAAAAGAAGAAGACCCAGAAGAACTGCGATCATTTCCTACCATTGAATTGTTGATGGATTGGGTAAATGAGAGTCAAAGAGAAGTGGCAGAACGCGCAGGTGATACAAGAACGAAAAATACTTATCCGGCATTAGCCATTTTGCATATCCAACTGAGAGCACATGGTATCGAATATCCTGAAAGATTGGAAAAGTTTGAGGAAACTGAAAGTGTTCTGGATAATATTTATGGTGGTTCTCTCATAATGCGTAAATATGTTATGCGTTTTGAAGAAGCGGATAAACGTCTTAGAAATAGCATTACATTTGCCCATGAAATAGGACCTTTAAGGATAGATACCAAATATGCTTATTACAGGTCCAGTGCGCCAGATATGATCGACTTTACAGGATGGAGTGATGATTAATGTCAGAAGATCTCAAACAGCCGGGAAGAATCAATTCAATGTTGTATGTCCAGGTAGCATCTACCTTTGACGAATTGTACAGGAATATCAAGATAGGGATAAAAGAAGCTTATCCGAAGTTCAAGGCGTTGGAATACCAGGCACAGCTTCAGTCCATGGAATATTCACAGAGCCGGAAAATATATGAAACTGTGGAAGAGGAGATCAATCAGATATTCGGTCATTCCAACCAGATGCAGGTTCCCGAAGCCATAAAAAGAATACAGAATACAATAAACCTGTTTCACAGAATAGGTTCTTTCCGTCTCAGAGATAGAAATCCTGTTCCCCAGGATGAAGAACCGGATGAAGTCGTTATTGCCTATTTTGATTATGACACTTCTGAAGTGCCTGACGATGAACCTGTCGTTAAGGCACTCACACAATTCTATTATGATGAGCTCAGAAAAGAATTTACGGATAAACCTAATGTATTGAGAAAAAGAGAAGCATTATACAGGGCAAAAAGGGCATTCATGTTCTATCATAAATACAAGGAGTATGAGAGGTCCGGATTTGATGCATCCAAGATAGAGGAAATTTTTGGAATCTCTCGGGAAGATCAGGCATATCTTAAATTCTGGATTGATCAGCTTCTTCATGACGGAAAGCCAACAATTATATTCGCTTCAGCAGGATCCGGTAAGTCCAATACAGGTTCTTTCATTGTCCAATTGATTCTGGTATTGAGGCCCGAATGGGATGTATTGACGAATATCCCGTTTGTTTTTGCTCCCGATATCAAAAAATATATGGATTCTCCCGAGCTTTTGTCATCCTATCAGATTTCCTGTGTGAAGTTGATTGAGAATATGTCTCAGCTTTTGACTGAAACGGCAAATTCTATTCTGAATGACAGGCTTCCTGCTCCGGTATTGGATGAAATGGATACTGCTGTGGTATCAACACAATCCAGAGGGAAAGAAGGAGTATCTTTACAGGCTTATACGTGGGTTGAAAGGCATATTGATACACAGGGGCCGCTTTTCATTTACCATTATCAGGGATCGATTCCCAAAGATTTGAGAATTGGTGGACTGGCACATCAGATATTTGGTGTTTTCTGGTACTACCACAGGAGAAGCAGGACTCTCAATCACAGGAGAGTTCTATCCAGGCCGGATTTCTGGCAGGGAATGAGCAGAGGATTAAGATATCTTCCGATTCCGTTGACTTCCCTTCCTTACCACAATCAGGGATGGTCATCATATAAACTGGATGTAGATATGCAATGGCTTAACCAGGAAATAGGAAAGGCAACGAAGAAGGAAGCGGCCAGGAGAATCCTCAAATTGGTATCTGAAAGAGGATGGGAGAAGAAAGAGGAGAAATCAAAGAAAGGGAATAAGGATAATAATCCAGATCCCCAACCTTCTCCTTCATAGGAACTCCGGAAAAGACAGGAGAAAAATAAGTATGTGTAATCATTATATATCTGACATAGGAACAGACGAACATTTTCCCTGGGTAGAGACAGTCAGTTTTTGTAATGTGTGTAAACGAGTATTTGTTCTGCCATATGCGTCAGCTTTATATTCATGGGATGGAAAACACCATAATATCTTCTTCAAGGACATATTACGAATAAAAAATTTCATTTCATTTTTTTAAAAGGATCTCTCTTATGATTTCTCTCCCAATACTCTGGATTATGTGCAACTCCATATTTTTCACAAAATTGTGAGTAAAGCACTCTGAATATCTTGCCATGTTCGATTTCCTGTTTCTGTTGCAATAATTTGGAAAGGTCTCTTTTTTCATCGTCTGTCAGCAAACTTTTTCTGTATAATGCAATTATTTGGTTTTCAATGTTTTCCGATCCCATTGTACCTGCTTTATTTAACATAATACAGTGGGCCAGTTCATGGACCATTATTTCTTCAAATCCGGTAACATATAAATTCGGACCATATTTCTTCTGTAATTTTCTCTCTTCCCTTTTACTCCTTTCCAACATCTGGACAGAAAACCACACCGTATTGGGGTATTGTTTCTTCGCGATTCCCCAGTCAGTTATTGCCATTGTATCAGTATCAGTAATATACGTTCTTCTTCCCTGTCCTGGTTTTCCTAACCATATAATTTTGGGAAAATATTCGATAATAAACCTGGGATGCCATCCCGCATCCTGATATGCATCCCAGAGCTGTTTGTCAGTTTCAGATCCGCACATTTCTCTTGTAAAGGGAAAATCATGCATCTTAACGGTTATAGTATTGTCGGGATTGAATTTGACTTCTGTGGTATTCTTCAGTAATAATTTTGCCATATCATCATTATTTCTTTATGTGTTTTTAAATACTTCGATACTTTGACTTTATTATGGAATATAAGTGGAAATCCGGGAGAGGGTTGATGTCGGAATCCGAAGGACAGATTGTAAGAGTGCTTCGGGCATCTGAAATGAAAGCACTTCTGGATGCAGTGGATATTAATGATGAACATGGCAACAAATCCAGGAAATGGCTTCGACAAAGGAATGTAACTACCGAAGATGTGAAAGCATGGTTTAAGTTTGCACTTTTCACAGGCACAAGATTTGGTGAAGCAGTTGTGGTTCACAGAGATCCTTCACTCCTGTTCAACCCTTACACAATAAGGATTCCTAATTATCCAGGTGCAAAAAGAAAGAGAAAGACTACTTTCCGTAATATTTCACTCTCATACAAAGGGAGAGAATTTATTCCCGAGTTTTTTGATGCTGTCCAACTTCCTTCAGATGATGAAAAACAGGTCAGGCAAACACTGACTTCGTTAAGTCTGATTCTTCATGGAGCGGCCGATAGAATTAATCTGGATTCATATGATTTTGACATTCAAATTGCAGATGGTCCGGTATATACTGATGATAAGGGAAAACAAAGGAAAGAAAAAACTGTCCACAGGCTGAATACTAATGGTGTAACCTTCCGTAGTTTCCGTAAAACATGGGAATCCTGGTTGGTTTTAACATTTGCAAATGATTATCTGTCTCATGTAAAGATTGCCAAAGGACAGGGGCATGATATTGAAACGTCAATGGACTTCTATACAAAAATCCTTTCTGGCTTTGACCGGGATGATAGAAAAGAAGTGATTCCCTGGGTTGATGGATATGGGGAAGTGGATTAACCGCTTCACTATTCTTTTAAAACCCAATATTTTACGCTATTTTTGAAACTTTCAAAAAACCCAAAAATCCGATACTTATTCGGATAAGTATAGAAATCATTTTTGATTTTTCGAAACCAAATCGCCAGAAAACAGGCTATTTCAGCGTTTTTCACACTATTATTTTTATTCACAATGTCGAATAAAAAACATTCTACCATCATGAGGGTGCGCGAGTATATATAACATGTATAGGCAAACCCTACAGATTGTTGTTTTATAAAATTATAAGAAATATCTGAAAAGATAAAAGAGAGTAGGTTCTTTGGAGATATAAAATACTTATAAATACTTTATAATCCTATATGAAATGTGCAAAAACTCCTTGTAAAAAAATCAGATACAATAACCATATCTGTATATACCGATGATAAAGAACAACTTAGAAAAATTAATGGTGAATCCGATAAAGAAAGGTTTCATTTCATCCTAGAACATTACTTGCAAACAGGAGAACTCCCGCAAACAGATCAAGACTGGAAACTTTTCCTTAGAGACAGAATAGAGAAAGAAGCGGCATATAACAGACTGAAAAAGCATCCCGAAGATGCACCCTTCATGTATGAAAAGTTTGGCGATTTACAGCCTTTCATTAAGGAATTGTGTCATCCTTTGAATCCTATCCAGATACCAGAAGTCGGAGAGAAGATGAGTCCAATTTTTGAATTCCATGACATCCAATCGGAACTATCCCGGCTCCAGACTGAAAGGGCATCCGTAACACAGGAATTGGAGAAGGTGAAGGCATATCTCAGGAAGCGGGAGAAAGATTTGGTTGCATTGGAAGAAGGAATCCCGGAGAAAGAGAAGTATCGGGATGAACTGGAAAACATAGTGGCAAACCTACGGTCCGATCCTGGATATGAAAGAATCAACAACTTTGTAAGCGGTGTCCAGAAATTTCTGGATTCTGTCTATAATGATAAAGGACAGAAAGAAGATGAGAGATACCTGAATCGGGATAAGTTCCTTGTCCTGGATAATTTAAGAATGGAAATTCCCGGACTGTTTGATTATATGAAATCGGACAAATGGTTTACTGAATCCAGAGTGGATGAAATGTCCAGGGCTGTTATGGACCAATTGGAAAAACTGAAGAAAGAAAACCGGATAAATGCGGCCAATGATATCGGTTCCAATGATGAAAAGGTCCGGAAAATACTTCAGGAGACTATGGAAGGGTTGGAACGGATCCGGAAGGGAGGATTGGATAAACAGGAAAGGGACTGGATGGAAAATAATATTGGACAGGCATTGGCAATAATGGACCTTAATAAAACCAGACGGGATGCAATAATGAGAAGGGAACAGTCCCAGAAATCATAAGAATTAATATACTTCCACTAATTATCTTTATTTATGGTTAAAAGACCAACCATTGATTCTGTCCGTAAAGCCGCGAAAAGGGGAAGGCATGTTGCGGTTGATGTCAGTGGTAGATTGAAACGTTCTTTTGGTAATCCGGTCCAGCAGAAAATCGAAGCTCATTACAGGGGTAAACCTCTTTCATTTAATTATACTGGAAAAATGGAAACCGTTACCATTGATGTTATCCATCAGGAACAGAAAGAAAGAGAAAAAGCCAATAAAGGTCCGGCTATGGAAGTTGAACAATTTGATGCATCCCGAAGAAGACAGGATGTATCCATTGCATATTTCGGATGTTCCTGTGGAGTAAAATTCAAGGGAAGTGTTGCAACTACATTGGTCGAATCCGGAAATTCAAAGCTTATAACGAAAGGCGTAAGAGAGGATGAAATAAAGGCAAAGATGTCAAAACATCAGGCATCCGGACATACCGTAACATTATTGCATACGGACTCACAGATAGAAGTGCTTCCGGAAGAAACCAAGATAAAGAATTTCTCCCAGGAAGGAGTGAGATATTATCGGTTATTCTCTGACAAAAGTGCTGAAATAAAATACTTTGTCTCCTATAACCAGGATATTTTGGCCGAAGCTCCTCAGTATAGATATTCAGAAACATCGGAAGGAAAAAATTACATGGCCAAACAGAACGGGATGTTCATGGTTTTTCTGGTAGCTATGGTTATGGTAGTTGAATATTTCAGTGTCCAGGCATTGATATATTCATCCCTGAATTACACTCCTCACTCCGGTGGAATCAGCATTGCATGGTATTTGCTTCTGGCAGCTATTATTGGAATGGGTGGGGCAATGTGGAGATTGCACATTCATGATGTGGGCAACCAATCTGTTAAATACATGATGCTGGAACCCGCACCATTCTACATATCTAACAGGGGAATATTGCCTGTCATACTGACCAATTCCGCTCTCAACACTGTATGGGATTATCAGAGTAAGGTAATGCAGGTTGATGACAGCAAGGCCAAAGAAGTGTTTTATTCACTTCAGAGCTGGACAGATGAACAGATTGCGTATCTGTATCGTGCCAATCAATTAGGGAAAGTGGAACACGAACTTTCTGTGATTAATACTCAATTGGCTGATATAACGAAATTGGATATAGATTATAGAACTGGAGCAGGACCTAAAAGTGCCAGCAGGAAACAAATCGGGATAGCAATCGCAATAACTTCGATTTTTTGGGTTGCTGTATTGATTTTAATACAGTAATCCTGTTTCTATAATTTTCAAACCCATATGGGAATATTAATATACTTCCAGATGGTATCTCTTTTGATAGCATGTCAAAAACTGGTTATGGCAATTGGAAAGGACCCTTTCCAGGCGAAGATTTTAGGAATCCCTGTGGTTCAGGCGAAGAATTAATTAGAGGTTACAGGAAGAAAGACGGTACAGATGTTCCTGCTTATTGCCGGAAAAGAAGACGGTGAAATAGATGAGTCCTGGCGAAGAATGCATAGCTATGGGAGGAATCTGGGTATCTGGATACTATCGCCATAAGAACGGAAGAAGAGTTGCCTATGTTTCAGGCCACTGTAGAAAGAAGGTGAAGTAAAATGTCAAAAAAATACAATCTGAGAAAATATGAAGAAAGAAAGATGGATTTAGCTAGAAGAGCCGCTAAAGGAATGGATTATGGGTGGACTCCGGAAGAAGATTACAAATTCAACAGGGATTATGAAGATGTGTATCCGGAAGGTTGCGAAGAGATTGGTGGAACCTGGGTTGCTTCCTATCGGAAAAAGGATGGAACTGAAGTCAAAAGTTATTGCAGGAGGAAATAACATGTCAACAATAAGCGATGAATGTGTTGAAATGGGAGGAGTTTGGATTTCCGGATATTACAATAAAGATGGTACTCGGGTGGAATCGTATTGCAGAAAAAGAAAAGGATCTTATTTAGGATCATTTTCCGGATTTGTGATTATT
>JAKBQK010000470.1 GCA_021835265.1 Thermoplasmata archaeon | reverse complement strand
GTGGCAATTATTATGGATTCACAGACACTTTACAAGTTATCATACCTATTCTGGTGCGTCAATGTGTAAAAAATGTGTAAAGTAGACTGTATTATGCATGACAAATGTAAAGCATCATGATCCGTCAGTAGATACGAATGTTGGATTGCTCATAGCAGAGAGTATTCAGTGAGACAGACTTTCAAGGAAGACATTCACTGCAACTCTTGATGATCTAAAGAATTTAATACTGTTTTAAATAATGGCTGTTCATTACTCTTAAGTCTCCTCTGGCCCTCTTAATTCTTCATCACTTTGTCCTGATTCAGAGAAATTATTGATTGGAACCCCTCTCTCTTTCCTCAACATTTCAATTTTTTTAACTGAGATTCGAGCATCCTCTTTCTTGTTGTCGTAAGCTTTTCAAATTCGACATGGGTATCCTCTATCTTCTTACCCATTGCATTGAACGATTTGGTGAAATTTTCCCATTGCTTGTTAAAGGAGCCAAACACCTTCAGAATTTCATTGATATTATTCTGCAGGTTGAAGATATCTGTGGATTGCCTAACTATGACAAGCATGGAGTAAAGAGTCATGGGCGATGTCAGGATCACTTTTTCTTTCAGGGCGTATTCAAATATTTCTGTATCTGATTCGTTTATAAATTCGTAGACATGCTGATTTGGGACAAACATAATAGCGAAGTCGAGAGTCTGCTGTTCTGGGTTAATGTATTCCCTGCTGGATATCTCTTTGATCTTTGTCCGTACATCCTGCAGGAACTTGTTCGTGTAGGTTTTCCTTTCCTCGTCTGTGTTTGCGTCCAAATATGCAAGAAAATTATCAAATGGGAACTTGACGTCCATGTTTATCTTGAGGTCTTTCGGCAGCATAAACGTAAAATCAGGTTTGGAACCGCTGGATTCGATCATTTTTTGCTTCATGTAGTTCACGCCCTCAACAAAGCCTATCATGTGCAGTATGTCATCTGCCATCCTTTCGCCCCACTGGCCTCGTACACTTGAATTTGAGAGAGCTTGGTTCAACCTTTCAGCAGTCGACTGCAGATTCTGTGTCTGTGTGTTTGCATTCCTAATTGCTTCTGATAGTTCCCCAAACTTTGCCGATCTGTCAGCTTCAAGACCTGTCATGAGCTTCTTGACAGACTCAAGCTCTTTATTCATGTTCTCTAGGCTCTTGTCTATGAGTTCTTTCTTGCCTTCCAACTGGTTTGTACCTTCCCTTACCTGTCCAGAAAGGGTCTCTTTTGCTGTCCTGGTGAAGTTCTCATTTGCCTTATCCAGTGCCCCCAATGCGATATTTCCAAAAGTGTCTTTCATTCTGGATTGCGTCTGCTCGACTGCTTCGCCGACTATCTTCTTTGTGTTGACCCTGATTAGAATAAATACCCCTAATCCAATAACTAGGCCAACTATCAGCCCAAGCAGAAATATCTCATAACTTCCCAGCAATCACGTGCCCCCTCCTTGTTTAATGAGAAAGAATAAGGTCTATACGTATTAATATGTGCGCTTGGGCTTTATAGTTTTTTCACCAAATAAGGGTTTTATCCGGGTTATTGAGAGTTGGAATCGAGAGTATTACGCATTCAAAAGTCGAAAAAGGATATTTCACATCTAAATAGAATTTCTGTTAAAAATAAAATGGGCCTAGTTAAATTAAAATGCCATTCCTCAATGGATTTGTCTACATTGTATAACTATATAGTTTAATTTTAGGTAATTTTAGTAAATGTGTTTGTTCTCGTAACAGTAGTATTGATCACTCGGATATACCCTTATTTTTCTGTCGCCAGAACGCAAAATCAAAAGAAATTAACATGAGTAGAGGAAAAACAAAATCACCGTCTAATAACCCTCCGCCACCGAATACAGTTGTTGAAGTTAGGTATCTTATAGACTCAAGATCACTTATCAAACCAATCAAAAAGCCAAAAATATACGCTTTTATCATCCCTTCTTTATATGAGTCTATGTACGCTAGATATGCCATATAGAATAGTGAAACGATAGTTGCTAAAATGTCAAAGCTGCCAGAATGCTTCCCTATGAGCCTCAACTGATGATAAAAAGCTGAAAAAACCAGGTCAAAGCAGAGTAAAATTATTACTACCATAGTGACAGATTTAGAAGATTTACCAGGATGTAACTTGAGGTACCAGACAATTAGCACTGAAGAAATAACCAAAGGCAAGATGAAGCCCAAGTAATCAAGCCTTATTAGAGTTCCAGGAAGAGGCGATGAACTAAACTGCCCCATTATGTAAAAAAAACCGCCTGAAAAACTCATTAAAAAGGCATTTAGTAATATATAAACCAGAAAGAGGATCAAGAAAAAGCAGAGGAAAAGTGAGACCCGCTTGAAGGAATCATGTTTTTCTTCTGAACACTTGCTTCGCATTTTCATCACCAGATGCGAAGCAGGATTAAGGAATTTCATGAAGTTAGGAAAGTTAAGTAATTTTAAAACTTCTTCCTAATAGAATCTTTTCATACTGTTAAGTTATCTCATTTACTTCCAGCACTAAATTTTAGATACTATCAATTTCGAAATTCATCATTAATTATGGAAAATAAATTGAATTCTTTGGTATCACCAATGCAAAATAATATTAGCAAAATCATATTGGCATAATATGGGGAAAGCAGAGGATTGCTTTGAGGAGAAGTGGCAGGAATTATTGAAGATGTACAAAGAAGACTGGAAATACAATCTGAAAAAGCACGGAGAGGTAGCCCTGAAATACGTGCCGGAGCATTTTTATTCTGAGGGTGATGTTGAAGCAATCTTCTCCTGTCTGCTGAGAAATAAATTGATTAAAGAAAAATACTACAATTCCGAATACGTCGTTAGAAACCAGCTGAGGTTCTCCCCGGGAGATTACGAGGGTTTCAATATCTCAGAAAAAATTGCCAAAATGAGAAAGTACTTGGGGAAGGCAAAAGTTGGTAAGAAATCTTTTGTCCCGGATATTGTTATTGACAGTTTGAGCGGCGCTAGCAAAGAATCTTTTCTGATCTTTGCCGAACTTTCATATCAACCTGGTTTCAATGAGAGATTCAATGAAGGGATACCTCAGAGGATATACGATTTGATAGAGAAGGCAAAAGAGGAGGCTAAGACGCTGACTGCTGCTATAGATGCAGATGTCTGCAAATCTGCGTATGTCTGCGTGATCTCCGATGACCTTGTTTCAATAGACGGGGCGATGGATCTGTTGGAGAAGCTTAAAAAAAGTTATTCTAATGTATACTTCCTCTCTGACGGTATGACACTCGAAGAAAAATACATGATACTAGAGAAATCCTGAGAAACAGCCATCCATGGACTCATCCAAATCGTAATGCATCAATTCACAGTTTGTAAAGTGGACACTTAATTTCAGGAGACATCATGCCATGACATGCACTATTCCCGACAGACTCTTGGTCAGGGTTTTAGCGTCAATTTCCATGTTTTACCTCTATAATGCTTACATGATTATAGCCAAAATCTGAGTGTAAAGTAAAGTGTGTAAAGCAAAAATGTAAAGTGACATGCCTGTAAATTGATGGCTGAACCGCTATTACTATGGACATTGTACACTTTACAAATAAGTGTAAAGCATGCCATACAACTTTACATGTAAAATGTAAAGTGACGTAAAGTTTGTAAAGCAATCTAAAGTGAAGTATAAAGTATTTGCTGAATGGCTATTTCTATGGACCTGTTCGCACTTGGCAAATTTTTTTACCGATTCTTGTGGAGCAATAGGTAAAAATACATGTAAAGTATAGTACATTGAGCATGCCGAAAGTAAAGCATCACGATCCATCTATTGATACAAACATTCGATTGCTTATAGAAAAAGGCTATACAGCTAGGGAAATCGCTGCTGAATCAGGCAAAAGCCCAATGACAATATATGATTATGCAAGCGACCTTGGCCTGAAATTCAAGAAAGGAAAACAACACCATGATAAAGAGCTCTCTCCAAAAGACCCTAACGCACCTCCTGAGGATCCTAAGACCAATAAACCTGACCCTGAGGAGCAGATTAAAGAGAATGTCACAAAGAAGCATGTGAAGGATATAAGCGAGAAGCTTGCAAACCTGACAGTCGATCACGAGCTTGAAATGCGTAGAATCGTTGTTGCCCTGGAGAAGCATGCTGCCATATTCGAGTCTGTGGAGGAGATGGGCTTGTCAAAGGAAAGATTCATCGATGTCTGTATAGAGATCGGGTACGATGCTGCAAAGGAAGCTTATATGAGAAAGGTGCGGGAAGCAGAGGAAAGAAAAGCGATGAAGGACTTTTTGGAAATGAGAAGATTGATAAAAGGCATGGACTGAGGAGAACTAAAAAAGACCGACAGACAAAGCTAATCTTGACTGGTCTTGAATTAAGGTTCTGTTAAGTCTTAGGATGCTGGGATATGGTGTTAAGAATCGGATGCTTTAATTCTCCCAACTAGGCATCCTTTTCTAGTTTTGTTGGATTTTGTCTCATGAGAAGTAAGGATGATGTATCAGAAGAGAAAAGAGCGAAACAGTTGATTCCGGGGTATGGGTATGTCGAAAGTGAGGATTTACTATGTTGGTACTGCATATTGCCAGTAGAAGCACCCTTTCTGCTTTCCAAAGTCCCCATCGGATTTGGAAGAGTAAGATATAATATTCCGCTCCATCCTCAGTGTAACGGACTTTATAGAGCAGAACAGCAAGCTAAGATGTTAAGCTATTTGAGTCTCTTTTTGGGATTCTTGGGGTTATCTATTGGATTGATATCACTAATCCACTAAACATAGTTGTAACGTTTAAATTAATCCCACAATACCACTAATACAATGAATGACAAACCAAAACTAATTGCAGTAACTAAACTTTCTACAAGAGGTACGTCAATAAGAATGACTTTACCCAAAGAAATTGCAGAGAAATTATCAATAAATGAAGGAGATCATATTGGATTTTATGAAGAAAATGGTAAGGTTTTTGTTAGAAAGATAGAATGATTCTGCTTTCGTTCCAGAAATTATATATACAAAAGCGTCCATAGCGTACCCATAAGGTATATACCCATTAAGATAAGACATAATAGTACAGATGATGAGAAATGAAAGTTAGTGGAGCAGACCTGATAGAGTATCTAGTAAAGGAATTTGGACCAAAGGTTCCGCAAAAAACGTTACAGAAACTAGCTTATCTAGCTGAAGTTGAATATGCCAAGAAGCATGGTGAAAGATTGTCCAATCTTCGATTTATAAGGTATTACTATGGCCCATATTCTCTGGATATCAAAAATATCGAAGATGAAAGCGAGAACATAGCTATTGTTGATTCCGATGGCATGGCTTATTCATATAAATTTTCAACCTTTACAGGAGATTCTGAACCCGATCTTCCTTCTGAGTTAAAGAATGAAATCAGATTAATCCTTCAGCCTTATCGCAGAAAAACTGGCAAGGAATTGGAAGAAATAGCTGACAAAACCGAACCTTTTCTTGAAACTGAGGAATTAAGAGAAGAAATTGACTTAGATGGTTACGCATGGTTCCACAATCTAATAAGTAGGGAAGATACTTGGGCTGAAGTGGAACGTCAAGACCAAGAAAATGAGAAAAAAAATGTCTATGGAAAAGTGAAGGTCTAACTTTTAAGTAAAGGTGAAATTTTGCCTTGTGATGCTGATATATCTGCGGTGGTTGATGAAATAGAGGCATTAGACAATTCAATTAAGCAACAGGTTTATAAGAAGATAGAGAAAGTCAAGGAAAATCCAGAGTGCGGTGAGCGAAAACAGGGTACGTTAAGCAACCCAGACCTTAGAGTTATTAAAGCATTTAAACAGAGAGTGGTGCTTTTTTACAAAATTGTCAGAAATTCGCCATGCGAAGTCATATTCATAAGAGTTGTAGTAGGGCACGATCAAGCATATAGGAACACCTTCTAAAGGATGCTTTAATCAATTATTAATGCATTCTGAATTAGTGTCATCCACTTATCGTTTCCATTGACCTTGATCCCACAAGCTTCTGATGGTGTTTTTCCTTCAAGTCCCTTGTGTGGTCTAACGTAGTTATGGTATAACTGATACCCTTTCAGGATAGGGCTATCCTTTGTTTTCAGTCCTCTCATCACTTTTTCCCTATCCCTGATTTCTCCGTTCATTCTTTCCATCTTATTGTTGTTCTTATCTCCCTGAAGATGGATATGCCTGATGTGCTTAGTTGTCTGTTTGTTTGAATAGAATTCTTTCTTGTATGCCCTGTGGAAGTTGTTTGCACCGTCGCTGATGAAAACAGAAGGAATTTTGCCGGTTCTCTGTTTTGCATCCTGATACATTGGCCTTACGTCTGAAACTCCCTTGTGATCTGCTACCATCTGGGAAATCCAGAACCTAGTCTCATCATCCATCATCGAAAACAGATAAGTCAGATTTCCTTTTACTTTTAAGAATATTTCATCAGTTCTCCAGGTATCACCTACCAGTGGGGTTATCCTGTCAAGGTATGTGTTCATGAGTTCGACATACTTGCCAATCCAGTTGTACACCGTGACATGAGAGACCTGAACACCGAGCAGTTTTAATGCTCTCATAGTGTTTCTCAATGATTCACCTGAAAAGTAAAGTTGCATTGCAGTTGTTATGGCTTTAGGATTGTGTTTCATTCTTTCAAAGCCTATATTCAATGAAAACTGTCTGTGGCAATCCTTGCACCTGTATTTCTGAATTGCAATTTCCTTGTTTATTCTGACACCATTCTTCTTAATGTTCAAGGAATGACAGAAAATGCACTCATTCACATTTACAGGTTCGATAACCACATTCTTCCTGACTTCTTCCCGGATGCTCAGTGAAAATTTAACAGCAAATGCGTGTTTGCAGACAACCTTTCTCTGCATGTGATCCGGGCAGTTGCACTCCCATCCATTGTCTGTTAGAATGACTGAATAATAATTCTCTGATGACTGTGATTTAACTTCGTATCTCTCTGAATTGATTCTCTTAACTCCGCCATTTTCAAGGATTTCTTTTCCTTTTATTTCCCTTGGGTTCTGGTTCATATCAATCACTTACTTATTGGTATATTAGTAATAGGTATATAGTATATTAAGCTTTCTCATTGGTATATTAGGAAAGATAATATACTACTAATCAATATATTGGTAATGGCAAAAATAATGCTTGAAGGTTTTCAATGTGAAAGGTGCGGTCATCAATGGGTTAAACGTGGAGAAGATGAACCTAAAGTATGTCCTAAATGCAAGAGCCCTTACTGGAATGTCCCTCGGAAAAAAGGAGACTAAAACAGTATCACACCCTATTCCTTGAAGTCCTTGTTCAAAAGTTCCTGAATTTTCAGAAGATTCCTCTGCAGTACTTTTTCATATCTTGATATTTCTTCAAATTTTCGGACAACCTCCAATTGTTCTTCCATGGCAGGTATGTCAAACACCGCATTTTTGAAAAACCCGGTCATGTTCCATGTTCCATTGTCGGATGCCGAAGAAAAATCGAGGAATGTCTTTTGGTAGTTCAGAGTTACCCATTTGAGAGAAACTTTGTATTTTATGTCATCTTTGAGCTTCAATATATAGGCATGGTCATTCAGAGTATATTTTCCGTTTTCAAGGTAGTTTACTCTGCCAGCTTTGCCGTTGCGTGAAACATGAATTCCTTCTCCGCAGTATACTCTGATTTTCTTGCTTTGGTCTGTTGGAGAGGGGCATTTGCTTGTATATAGGCAATTTTCCATATCTGGACTGCCAGTGAGAACCCTATAGGGTCTTTCATCCTCACCAAATGTATTAGCATAGAGATATTCCTCCGTTAACCCACTATTGCCACTGATGTGATCAAATAAATCGCTGACTGGGATTTCTCTACCTTGAAATACATCATATTCGATCGTAAGTGTTGTCTCTTCTACTCTTTTGATTCTCTGAAGGATTCTACTGATTTGGTCTTTCAGCCCCATAATTCTTTTTATTTTTTCAAATTGCCGGGTTTGATCTTCCTTTTCTGGGATTTCAAGTTCCAGTTCTTCAACAATTTCTTTGTTCAGGTAACTTACCCCTTCTTTGCTTGTTGCTATCTGGACAAAGTTCTTTGATAGTTTGAAAGCGCACCAATCCAAGAGAATCTTATCTCTCCAATCTGGAAAAGGGATTAGGATAGCTGTATTATTTGCGTCGAAGACTTTGTCTTGAACAAAGGCTAAACCACGATTTCCCTTGGTAGGGTATGTTATGCATGGTAGCTCAGTTTCTTTAACTATTGCCTTATCCCAATATCCCTTTATTTCGTTATGGGCTGTAATAATGGGTATCTTACCATTATTTGGAATTGCATAATAAATTTCTTCATCTGTGATCTGAATTCCTTGATTCAAATCAAATATCTTCTGTAGCTTCATTAAGACCGCCCTAGCTGAGAGACTTCTTCTCTTATTTTTTCAAGTTCTTCATCAAGTATTTCCATGGTAATGTATTTTGCAGAATACGGTCTTAAGTGAAACTCTGGTAACAAGGTTTTGTAACGGTCGCTTTCAATGGTGTTCATTGAGATGAATCCTCCCTTTCGCATTGTAACCTCTATTCCTTTGTCAGTAATCCACGTAGTTCCTCCTTCTGATGAATCATCAAATTTCAGCCATGCGGTTTCTAAAGTTCCTGGCATTTCTTCTCCTTCGGTACTAACCCACGCTGAAATCTCATCGTGCATCCAACCATTTCGATTGTTTCGAAGTCTTGTAGGGAACCGCTTATCGCTATTGGCTAACCCATCATTGTCAATAATATACATCCAAATCGGTTCCGTTTGATGCTTCGTGAGTTCCTCGCTACGTTTTGTTATGAAGAGTGCGTATGTCTTTTCTTTAGTGTACGGGGCAAATGCAAATTTTGGCAGAGACACTATTGCGTCAATATTGCATTTCTCCAAAAGTTCCTCTCTGAATGGGGCGTAAGATGGGTTCTCAAGTACACCATCCGGCGTGATTACACATGCCTTTCCACCAATTTCGAGCAATTTCATTATCCTCGACAAGAACGCCATTTCAGTTCTTGTTGTTGACAATCTCGTACTTTCGGCTTTTAGGACCCCATATCCATAGGGAGGGTTTGTTATTATGTAATTGAATTTCTCGGTTCTAAATAGTGTGTTGCATAATTCCCCTGTATAATGAAATACAGGGGAGTGATTGGTTTGTATGACACCAAAGCCAATCACAGCCACATGCAATAGAAGCAAAAGAAGATATTGGATCGGTTCGGACAGAAGGT